>JAFAFF010000313.1 GCA_023423605.1 Pseudomonadota bacterium | reverse complement strand
CGCCTGGACCCCCGGTCGCTGATGTCATGAGCCAGGCTGCTGCTTCGAAGATCCATCTGGAAGAAAGCTGGAAGGCGCATGTCGGCGACTGGCTGCTGCAGCCGCAGATGCGCGAGCTTTCGCACTTCCTGCGCGAGCGCAAGGCCAGTGGCGCGGCGGTGTTTCCGCCGGGGCCGCAGATCTTCGCCGCGTTCGATGCCACGCCGTTTGACAAGGTGAAAGTGGTGATCCTGGGGCAGGACCCTTACCACGGGCGCGGCCAGGCGCATGGACTGAGTTTTTCCGTGCTGCCGGGCGTGCCGGTGCCGCCATCGCTGCTCAACATCTACAAGGAGATCGAGCGCGATCTCGATATTCCCCGCCCGGACCATGGCTGTCTGCTGCCCTGGGCACAGCGTGGCGTGCTGCTGCTCAATGCGGTGCTGACGGTGGAAGAGGGCAAGGCTGGCGCCCATCAGAAACGTGGCTGGGAAGGATTCACCGATCACGTAGTGGAAACCCTGAACCGGGAGCGCGAAGGCCTGGTCTTCATGCTGTGGGGCAGCTACGCACAGCAGAAGGGCAAGGTGATCGACACGCGTCGCCACCGGGTGCTGAAGGCCCCGCATCCCTCGCCACTGTCGGCGCACCGCGGTTTTCTCGGCTGCGGGCATTTTTCCGCGGCCAACGACTACCTGCAGCGACGCGGGCAGGCCCCCATCGACTGGTCGCTGCCGCCGCGGGCGCAGCTGCAGGTAGCGCCGGGCGCTGCCCGGCTGAATGGTTGACAACCCTTCTGGCCTGAACAGGCGCTCGTGCGCGCCGTTCAGCAGAATATGACGCACCGCGGGCCGCAATTCATCATCCATCTTATTGATTCAAAAGAGAAATTTTCAGGTGCCTCAACAACTCGCCACTGTCACCAAATCGCGGTAGGGTAACGGGGTACTTGGCGCCATTGTTCTGCAGCCGGAACACTGGAACTTTTCCGACCTTTAGCAGTCCAACTACCGGACTGCTAAGATGAGACCCATGAGCCAGAACACCTCTACTGCCCTTGTGGCAAACAATCTCCCGATTCCCAGTGCGCTCGGTTCGCTGGACGCCTACATCGGTGCCGTGCACCAGATCCCGGTGCTGTCGGTCGATGAAGAGCAGGACCTGGCGCGTCGTTTCCGCGACGACACCGATCTGGATGCCGCACGCGAACTGGTGCACTCGCACCTGCGTTTCGTGGTGCATGTGGCCCGCGGTTACAACGGTTACGGCCTTGCGCTGGGCGACCTCATCCAGGAAGGCAACATCGGCCTGATGAAGGCCGTGAAGCGCTTCGACCCGGACATGGGCGTGCGCCTGGTGTCCTTCGCCGTGCACTGGATCCGTGCCGAGATGCACGAATTCATCCTGAAGAACTGGCGCATCGTGAAGGTGGCCACCACCAAGGCGCAGCGCAAGCTGTTCTTCAACCTGCGCAAGTCGAAGAAGCGCCTGGGCTGGATGAACGCTGCCGAGGTCACTGCGGTGGCGAAGGATCTGAACGTATCCGAGCGCGAAGTGCTGGAAATGGAATCGCGCCTGTCCGGTCGCGATATCGGTTTCGATGCACCGGGCGACGAGGACGACGACCATGCACCGCCGTCGCCGGCGGCGTACCTAGTGGCCAACGACGAAGATCCGTCGATGGCCTATGAGCGTGCCGACAGCGAGGACAACCAGCTGCAGCTGCTGCGCGAAGGCCTGGCGGAGCTGGATGCGCGTTCGCGCGACATCATCCGTCGTCGCTGGCTGGATGCGGACAGCAAGGTGACCCTGCAGGAGCTGGCCGACGAATACGGCGTATCGGCCGAGCGTATCCGCCAGGTGGAAGCGAACGCGCTGAAGAAGATGAAGGCGTTGTTCAGCGCTTGATCCACCGGTTGCTGGAAAAAAACAAAGGCCGCGATTGCAGAGAATCGCGGCCTTTTTTCTCGCCAGTGGTGCCAGCCGCTGGCCAGCACTATCCCGCTCAACCTTCGCGTGCAATTGCCCGCCAGCCGATGTCGTTGCGGTGGAACTCGTTGGCCCAGGTGACCTTGGCCACGCCGGCATAGGCGTTGGCCTGCGCGTCGCGCACGCTGTTGCCCAGTGACGCAACACACAGCACGCGCCCTCCTGCGCTGAGCACCTGGTTGTGCGCATCCAATGCCGTGCCTGCATGGAACACCTTGGCGCTGGCCGGCACGTCGTCCAGGCCGGAAATCACGTCGCCGGTGATCGGCGATTCCGGATAGGGCCTGGCGGCCATCACCACGCCCAGCGACGGGCGCGCATCCCACTGTGCCTGCACCTGGTCCAAGCGGCCGTCGATGGCGGCTTCCACCAGCTCGACGAGATCCGACTGCAGGCGCAGCATCACCGGCTGGGTTTCCGGGTCACCGAAGCGTACGTTGAATTCGATCACCTTCGGTGCGCCGCTGGCATCGATCATCAGCCCGGCGTAGAGGAAACCGGTGAACGGAATGCCATCGGCGATCATGCCCCGCACGGTGGGTTCGACCACTTCACGCATCACGCGTGCATGCACCTCCGGCGTCACCACCGGTGCCGGGGAATAGGCGCCCATGCCACCGGTGTTCGGCCCGGTATCGCCGTCGCCTACGCGCTTGTGGTCCTGCGAGGTGGCCATCGGCAGCGCATGCACGCCATCCACCATCGAAATGAAACTGGCTTCTTCGCCGTCGAGGAATTCCTCGATGACCACGCGAGCACCGGCATCGCCGAACGCATTGCCGGACAGCATGTCGCGCACTGCGTCTTCGGCTTCGGCCAGCGTCATCGCCACGATCACGCCCTTGCCGGCAGCCAGGCCATCGGCCTTGACCACGATCGGCGCGCCCTTGTCACGCACATAGGCCAGTGCGGCATCCACATCGCTGTGCACCGCGTAGAACGCGGTGGGAATGTGATGGCGGGCCAGGAAGTCCTTGGCGTAGGCCTTGCTGCCTTCCAGCTGCGCGGCGGCGGCGGTGGGCCCGAAGATGCGCAGTCCGGCTTCGCGGAAACGGTCGACCACGCCGGCCACCAGTGGCACTTCCGGCCCAACCACGGTCAGGGCGATGCCTTCGGACTGCGCCAGCGCCAGCAGGCCATCGATGTCGGTGACCTTCACCGCCACGTTGCGGCACTTCGCTTCCATCGCGGTGCCTGCGTTGCCGGGGGCCACGAGCACCTCATCGACGCGGGAGGACTGGGCCAGCTTCCATGCCAAGGCGTGTTCGCGGCCGCCAGAGCCGATGACGAGGATCTTCATGATTCGATTCCCAATAACTTCAATGCTGGTTTGGCTAACCCCTTAACACTGGATGCCACTGAAATTGCATTAGCCAGGATGGATAGACCCTTGTCTAGCCCGTCAATCTTGGACACCTCAGGATTGTCTGCCTTGGCGGCTGAGATGTCGAACGAAGCTGCTTTGAAATGATCGAAGAGCGCAGGATTGCCAATAAATCGATAGTCTTCGATGGCTGCAATCAGTTCGCGGATGCGACGAAGAAGAATTGCTTTCACTTCCACTGAAAGGGAAGATTGGCCAATTTGGAGCAGGGCAGCCTTTAGCTGTTCGAGTGCTTCGCCCAGCCCTTCTTCAGAGATGGGTTGGTCTGAGTTTATGTTGCCGACCAAGTTCGCCTGTAGCTCGAGATATCCCAGAGTGTGTACGTCGATTCCGCTTCGAAATTTCTCCCAATTGTTGTGCGCAGTTGCACCTGTAATCGAGGTGAGAACTTGAGTTCTCCAATGTTTCGTGGACTGGCCTGTCAGTCCGTTCCCAAAGGAGCTCGCTTCCAACGCTGCGTTTTCGACTAGGGGAAACAAAAGGCCAAGCTCTCTCAAGACGCTTAGATTGTCCCTGGAGCCAAAGAGTTGTTTCCAAGCTGTATAGAAATCATGTGGAGATTTATGATTTTTAATTGCATTCAGCGTCTCAAAGAGCGCGGCAGTCGAGGAGGTTGCAGGCATTACGAGATTCCTTTTTCGTTAGATGCAGAAGATGGCGCTACGTCCATCAATGCCGAAAGTGGCGCACGCCGGTGAACACCATCGCCAGGCCATGCTCGTCGGCAGCGGCGATCACTTCGGCATCGCGCATGGAACCGCCCGGCTGGATCACCGCCTTGATGCCGGCGGCGGCGGCTGCATCGATGCCATCGCGGAACGGGAAGAACGCATCGGAGGCCATCACCGACCCTTCCACCACCAGGTTCGCGTCGGCGGCCTTGATGCCGGCGATGCGCGCCGAGTACACGCGGCTCATCTGTCCTGCGCCCACGCCAATCGTGCGGTTGTCCTTGGCATAGACGATCGCGTTGGACTTCACGAACTTGGCCACCTTCCATGCGAACAGCAGGTCGGTGAACTGCTTTTCGGTGGGCGCCAGCTTGCTGACCACCTTCAGTTCGTCGCGACGCATGCCGCGGTTGTCCGACGACTGCAGCAGCAGGCCGGAGCCGATCCGCTTGCTGTCGAAGTTGTTCAGGCCATCGCCATGGGGAATGCGCAGCACGCGCACGTTGGCCTTCTTCGTGGCGTATTCCAGCGCTGCCGGCTCGTAGTCCGGAGCGATCAGCACTTCGACGAACTGGCGGTCGAGGATGACCTGCGCGGTGGCTGCGTCGAGCGGCTTGTTGAAGGCGATGATGCCGCCGAAGGCACTGGTCGGGTCCGTGGCGTAGGCCAGCTCGTAGGCATCGCCGTTGCCGGCGCCCACGGCCACGCCGCACGGGTTGGCGTGCTTGACGATCACGCAGGCGGGCGCATCGAACTGGCGCACGCATTCCCACGCGGCATCGGCATCGGCCAGGTTGTTGTAGCTCAGCTCCTTGCCCTGCAGCTGCTGGAAGGTGGCCAGCGTGCCCGGAACCGGGTACAGGTCGCGGTAGAACGCGCCGCTCTGGTGCGGGTTCTCGCCGTAACGCAGGTCCATCACCTTCACGAAACTGGAGTTCATCTGTGCCGGGAACTCACCGCGCACGGGAACCGCTTCATCAGTGGACGTAACGGCCGAAAGATAGTTGCTGATCGCCGCATCGTACTGTGCAACGCGGTTGAATGCGGCCACGGAGAAGGCGAAGCGCCGGGCGGCGGACAGCTGGCCGTCGTTCGTATCCAGTTCGGCCAGCAGTTCGGCGTACTGCGAGGGGTCGGTCGCCACGGTCACGCGCGCGAAATTCTTCGCCGCCGAACGCAGCATGGCCGGTCCGCCGATGTCGATGTTCTCCACCGCATCGGCCAGGGTGCAGTCGGCCCTGGCGGTGACCGATTCGAACGGATACAGGTTCAGCACCAGCAGGTCGATGGCGCCGATGCCATGGTCGGCCATCACCGCGTCATCGGTGCCGGCGCGGCCGAGCAGGCCACCGTGTACCTTCGGATGCAATGTCTTGACCCGCCCATCCATCATTTCCGGGAAGCCGGTGATGTCGGCCACGTCCTTCACGGGCAGGCCGGCATCGCGGATCGCACGGGCGGTACCGCCGGTGGACAGCAGCTCCACGCCGCGTGCGGACAGCGCGGTGGCCAGTTCGATCAGGCCGGTCTTGTCGGAAACGGAAAGCAGGGCCCGGCGAACGGGTAGCAGGTCAGCACTCAT
>JAFAFF010000285.1 GCA_023423605.1 Pseudomonadota bacterium | reverse complement strand
AGCTGGCCATCCACGGCCATGCCATCGAAGCGCGCCTGTATGCCGAAGATGCCGACCGTGGTTTCCTGCCGTCCACCGGCACCCTGCGCCGCCTGCGCCTGCCGACGCCCTCGGCGAACGTGCGCGTGGATACCGGTGTCGAGGAAGGCGACAGCATCACCCCGTACTACGACCCGATGATCGCCAAGCTGATCGTCTGGGACGTGGACCGCGAGGCCGCGCTGCGCCGCATGAGCCAGGCCCTGGCCGACTGCCAGGTGGTGGGCGTGACCACCAACGCCGGCTTCCTGCGCCGGCTGGTGAACACCGATTCGTTCGCGAACGCGAAGCTGGACACCGCGCTGATCGAACGCGAACAGGCTGCACTGAGCGCCGTGGGCGACAGCGACGATGCGCTGTGGCAACTGGCGGCCATCGCCGCCGTGGCCAGCACCGCGCCGGCCGGCAGCGATGCGCGCGATCCGCATTCGCCGTGGCAGGTGCAGGATGGTTGGCGCCTGGGTGCGTCCGCAGCGCGCGTGCTGCCGCTGCAACAGGGCGAGCGCCGGCACACGCTGAAGGTGTGGACGCAGGCCGGTGGCTGGCGCGTGCAGTGCGATGACGCGGCGCCGTCGGCGGTGGTTGGCAGCGCCACCGGCAACAGCCTGTCCGTGCAGCTGGAGGGCCGCCTCTGGTCGCTGCAGCTGCTGCGCGAAGGCGATCAGCTATACCTGTTCGGCGCCGATGGCCAGCACCGCTTTACCCTGCACGATCCGGTGGGCGAATCGGATAATGCAGTGGCCGACGCGGGAAGCCTGCTGGCGCCGATGCCGGGGAAGATCGTCGCTACCCTGGTGGACGCCGGCACGCAGGTGAAGCGTGGCACGCCGCTGGTGGTGCTGGAAGCGATGAAGATGGAGCACACCCTGCAGGCCCCGGCCGATGGCACGGTGAATGGTTTCCGCGTGCAGCCCGGCCAGCAGGTACTGGACGGGGCCGTGCTGGTGGATTTCGAGACGGGTTAAGCGTTACTGTCGCTAGGCTGAAGATGCCGTAGAGTGCCGTGCCAGTCATCTAATTCTTCTCGTTGGACAATCCAACCACGGGAGTAGATGCAATGGATCAATCCGCGACCTCGCACCCGCCATTCCCTCTGGCCAGTGCCCACCAACTCCTGACCCTACTCGCCACCGATGATGCGTTCCGCGACTGCTTTGTAGCCTCGCCAAAGCAGGCACTGCTGCGCGTAGGCCTGCTGGAATGGCAAGCCGATGCCGCGTTGGCTGGGCACAGTTGCCTAGCCGTGCGCACTCTGGCGTCGAAGCAGGCCATCGCCTCCAGTAACGACCGTCTGCTGGAGAACCTAACCTCGCGGGGCGCACACACGGTCCCGTTCACCTTCGCCGAAGAGGGGCCGCAAACGGCCACTATCGCAGCAGCCTAAGGCGGCTACACAGGCCTCCGTTCAGTCGTGGGTCAATTGCCAGACGACTCCGGCCGGATCCAGTTCGGTCGTAGTCATCTGCGCGGCACGCCAGCCGAATCCACACACGGCCAGCGCCCCGTCCACCATCGGATCGAATCCAAGCAACGCCTCGATCTCTGTCTCGTTGATCGCTGCGGTGACAAAAGCACCCAGGCCTTGAGCGGTAGCCGCGGTGTACAACGCCTGCGAGACATGACCAACATCCAAGCTGACCGCACGATACGCCTTGGCATGGTTGCGGTACTTCCAGAAATTTCGGCCAAACCGGCAGACCAGCACCACCATGGCATGCGCGGTGGCGAACCAGTGTTGGCCCGACAATAGGCGCAGACAGAACGCATCTACGTCGTCAGGCTGGCGAGCTTGACGTCCCAGCTCGTGTGCAATGGCATGGTAGTGATAAATGCCCGACGCAAGCCCCTCCACATTCCGGGCGATGACATAGGCCTCCAACGGGTGCAGGCCTCCCGCCGACGGCACGTTCTTCTTCAGGAATCGGACGCCCGGCTCGGTCTCTACCAAGGCCTGTGCCATCAACACGTTCTGCAGCATGCCAGCCAACTTATCCAATGGCAGCGGGCGGTCAGACATATAGTTGCGGCAGGTAATGCGCCCCGCGAGGAGTTCTGCAACAGCATCCGGTGCTGATCGTGGGAGTGCTGTGGCACCTGGAATGCGGGGGGGCGCCTCGGCAGGCGGCTTGCCCAACTGCTGGACCAGATCCTGTGCGGTGACCAGGTGGTTCCTCTCCATTTCGCCAGCGCTGTCTACCTCCGACCAACGGGAATGCCGGTGATGGATCGCCGAGAGCGCCCGCCAATGAGCATCACGCACATGCTGGTCTGCATGTCTTGGTGCGACCGGCTCACCCTGTTCGGCGATCAGCAGCCCCGCATCCAGCAATTCGACTACCAAGGCGCGTGCATCGGGCTCTTCGGGAACAACCTGCCACTGCTCCGCGCTGCTCTGGAGCAAGAACATGCAGGTGGGCATCGTCAAGGCAACGGGCTCATCCAGATGGGCTGCACGTACCAGCAACCGATGCTCGAACTCGACGCCCGTCCCGCCTGTCAGCAGCTTGTCTAAGGAGAACACCGGTTGTTCTTCTGGAAGAACTGCCAGTGCAGAGCATCGACGATACCTCAAGACATTCATACTTGGTCTGTCTACTTCAAGTTGGGTCGTACATCAAAGATACCGAATGCGCTGGGCGATTCAGCGACACAGACTGTTTGCCATAGCAGAGCATCCTCCCACATGGCGGTGGCGCTCAGAGCACATGAATTGAACACGGAGCACTTTGATGGTGGCGCTCTCAAGACCGTGCAGGACGGGCCGTCATGGATACCGATGCCGCGTTATCCCATGTTACGCCACCGTCCTGATCGACTCACCCGGCCCTTATGCCCACGTGCACGGCAGCGTCCGCGAACCAGTGCTGGCCGGCCAGCCATTGTTCGATGCGCTCGTCGGTATTTAACGGCATCGGCGCCAGCGCAGGTCACCCGGCGGTTGCCATCGATGGCCTCGGCCGGTCCGCCGCCAGCAGGCGGCACGGTGCATCACGGCGGTGTGGGGCCAACGGTGCATCTGCCTGATGGCTGCATCCCGCACTTGCGGACCCTTGGTCGCATCATCAGTGCTTGCGATCAGCAGCCAAGCGTCGAGAAGCCCGGGCAACAGCAGCTGCGCATTACGCCGAGAGCTGCAGGATCACACCATCGGGCGGGACGGGTACGTCCCAGCAGCTGGCACTGTGCATCGTCCAGCGGAAGCGGTGCGTCCAGATGAGGGGTCCACGCCTCCAGCCCAAATGCTCGCGTGGGCCATTGCCACCTTCCGCCCGGGTCTGAAGGTCGAAATCAACCTGCTGGCCTGCTTCCAGGAAGAGAGTGCTGCAACGACGGATCGGCGTGGTCGGTCCACTGGAGACAGGCGCGCACGTTGGCGCGTATGCGGGCAGCACACAAGCCTCTCAACATTCAATGCCTCCCGCCGCTAAAGGATTGAACTCCGACCGACGAAGCCTTCCGCCAGCAGTTTGCGGCCAATCCACAAGATGCACTGGAATCGCTGGGCGCCAGCCCTGAGCAGGCCGGCTGCGGCTGCCTCGCCATCGCCCACCTCGCAACACCGGAGCAGTTCGCCGCCGCACGTGATGCGCTGCTCAGCCATCTCACCCAAGTGGCCGCGTTCAGTAATCCGTTCTGCTTCGTGAACGCTCAAGCCTGAGCCAGTGACGCCCTTGCAGGCATCAGGGCGGCCCCACATCCAGCACATTGCGGGTCTGCAGCACGAAGCTGCCCACATTATCGGCATAGGCCAGCCCACGCTGGCCGCTCAGCCACGCCCGCTGGCTGTTCTCAGCGGATACATCGCCGCGCGCGATCTGGATCTGGCGCAGGGTGACATGCAGTGCGATCAGCGATCGATCGCCCTCCCAAGGCCGCAGCAGTGCGAGCGCGTCGTCAGCCTTGTGCTTGCCCAGCAGCTGGTTGGCTTGCACGATGGCCAGCATCTGCCGGCATCGGTCGTCCTTCAACGCGTCCACGTTCTTCTGCAATTGCGCCATGTGCGCCTCGGCGATCCCGGGGTGCCCGGCGCGCTGCGCCAGCCAAGCCGCCGCAAGCAGCGTGAACAGTCGCGAACTGCGGTCCACATTGCTTTCCGTGCGCAGGCCCTGTTCAATCACAGCATTCCACTGCGAGCGACTGGGTGCATCCCCGGATGACCAGCGGACATTGAGTTCGATAACCGCGAACAGCTCACACAGCACTGGCTCGCTTCCGCATTCGCGGCGGCTTGCTTCGGCCAGCTGCCGCGCCAGCGACCAGTCCTGACGCTCGGCAGCCAGGGTGATGCGCTCGATGCGCGAAGGCAGTTCGTCCGGAAGGCGCGCCAGAATTTCTTCTCCACGCTTCCAGTCGCCACGTGCAAGATAGGCCGCCGCCATCAGCCGGCTACCGTTATCCTGTCCGGCCCGCGTCGATGCGACGAAATACTGCAGCGCCTCGTCCACATCGTTAAGCGCCAGCGACATGCGCCCAAGAAAATCCAGCGACAGCGCACGGGCCGCATTCTGCTCTGAAAGCAAGGGCTTGCCCGCGGCCAGCGCGCCAGCGTAGTCACCCCGGTTGGCGCGGGCAATGGCGAAATTGGCGCGCGCACCGAAATAGTCCGGGTAGAGATCCGACAGCGCCTTCCATCGGCGCTCCACCACATCGCCCGGTGCACCCTCGAACTCCGCGCCCCATGCAGCCAGGTACAGCGCGTCGCGTGGTGTCAGGTGGTCACGCAGCGTGACAGCGCGTCGGTAGAAGAGTTCGGCCATCGTCATCCGCCCCAGCGAATAGTGCACCCGCATGCTGCCGATGTAGGCGAAGGCGAAGTTAGGGTCGATGCGCGTAGCCTGTTCGAAATGCTCCAGCGCATCGCGGTCCTGCTGCCGGGCAAATGCCTGCACGCCCAGCGCATAGGCGCGCATGGCATCGAGGTTGCCGGTGGTCACGTCCGGCAATGGGCGTGAATCGCGCAGGATGCCCTCGCGCGACTCGCCGAGCTGGCCGCGCAGCGTCGCCACCACGGTATCGGCGGACGTCAGCACAGATTCCATTCCGCGACCGGCAGCGCTGCTGGAGTAGACCGTACGTCGCGTGTGTGGGTCGATGACATCCAGCGTCACCTGAAGGCGGTCCTCAGTCTCGCGGATCGAGGGCACCACCACGGCACGCACGCCGTCGCGCAGGGCGACCTCCAGCGCCAGCGCCTCGTCCAGCGGTGTGTCCGGGCTTTGCCGCATACGGCCGAGGGTGTCGCGGACCTTCAGTTCGCTCAACACGTTTACATGCCGCGACTGCTCGAGGCTGATCCGCATGGCCTCGTTTAAGCTCTCGTCAAACACCGGATTGCCGGTGAAATTGCGCACATCGGTGAGAACCACCCAATCACGCTCAGCAAAAGCGATGGCCGGCTGCGGCCGCGTCAGGAACCAGCCGCCGACCAGCAGCGCCGCAGCCAGAGTCACTTCAGCCGTCATCATCGCCGGCTGCCGCCAGAACGGGATATCACGGCTGGCCTTGGCGCTCTGCCGCGGGCGCCCTGTCGATGCCATGCCCGCGTCCTGCAGGCCGAACACTTCCATTGACTGTGCCACGCCCTTGAAGCGCCAGCGCCCGAAGGACTTCCATTTCAGCCCCTGCGCGACCTCGCCCAGATCCCCGGCGGCTCGGCGCACCATCGATTCGGCGGTGGCCGACACCAGGAACTGGCCGGGCTGGGCCAGCTGCATCAGGCGCGCGGCCATCGGCTTGGCCAGGCCTTCCACTTCCACCGGCTTGGCACCCAGTGCAATCGACTCGGTGCTGTTGTTCCACAGCAGCACTTCACCCACGTGCAGGCCCATGCGTGCGCGCAGCAGGATGTTGCGCTTGCCGCCCAGCGCCTGCAGACCGCGCTGGTAATCCAGCGCAAAGCCCAAGGCATCGACAGGCCGTTCGAACAGCATGAACAGACCATCGGAACGGTCGATCTGCTGCCCGGTCCAGCGCTGCTGCAGCGCCATCACAAGGCGGTCGTGATCCTGGAACAGTTCCGCCGCTGCAGCATCACCCATCCGCTCCACCAGCAGGGTGGAATCACACAGGTCAGTGAACAGCAGCGCCCGCATCATCGGTACGTGGACAGGTGCTTCCGTGTCGCCGCGCATGGGGTCTCCTTCCTAGCCGGCTTCGACCACGTCATGCGGCCAGCGCAGGCGGTCGCCCCCTTCGCGCTTGGCCTGGTACAGCGCGCGGTCTGCGCCGGCGTACCATTCGCTCCAGTCCGCTTTCGCGCGCAGCAGGCTGGCGCCGATGCTCAGCCGGCACACGTGCGGGGTGCCATGGCTGCGTGCCAGCAGCCCGTGGACCGCGTTGAGCACGAATTCGGCCGCGTGCTGGACGGTTGCGGCATCGGCCCGCCGCAGCAGCAGACAGAACTCATCGCCGCCCAGCCGGCAGGCCAGGTCGTCAGGGCCGGCCATGGAGCGCAGGATGTTGGCCACGCTCTGCAGCACGCGATCGCCGGCCTGATGGCCAAACTGGTCATTGATCTGCTTGAAACTGTCGCAGTCGATAAGCAGCAGACCCTGCGCGGGACCGATATCGTCCACGCGGCATTCGTGCAGATAGAGCGCCAGGCCGCGTCGGTTGTGCAGCCCGGTCAATTCGTCAGTACGTACCAGTTCGCGTGTGTGGGTGAGCTGGTGGGTGGTGACGTAGAGATTGTCCAGCGCCGTTTCCAGATCGTGGTTGCGACGGCGCAGCTGGCCGATGAGCGCCTGTTCGTTGCTGACCACGCGCATGATGGTGCGACGCAGGAAGTAGGCCACCAGGCCAGGCTCGCGCTCCACCAGGCGGTGGAAATCTGCGTGGCTGAGTTCCAATAATTCGGTATCTTCGCTGGCCCTGGCGTCGGCACTGCGCAGATGATCGCCGATCAGCAGTCCCAGCTCGCCGAAAAATTCGTTCGGGCCGAGCCGCTTGATCACCAGGTCTTCGCCGAAATCCAGCTCCACCTGGCCGGTGGCGATGACGAACATGCTGCTGCCACGCTGGCCGCGACGAAACAGATCCTGGCCCTGCCCGACGCGGTGCCGGGTGGCGAAGCCGGCGAACAGGTCGAACTCTTCGGCACTGAGGACGGCTTGCATGATCTCGGCCATCGCCCTCACGGCGATGCCCGGCTGCTCGCACACGTCAGCGGCTGCACCGTTGCCGATCATTCCCCTGGTCCGCCAGTCGGAGGCTCCCTTCCAAGGTCGGAGCATAGCATCGGATTTAACTGTGCGGTGCGTCCCATTTTTGACAGCCGGACCGGCGGAATTCCGGCGCACGGAGCCGGGACACAGGGTGCCGATGGCGGCGTTCGGAGGGCGTGCCGGGCAGAGCCCGGCACGACGTGGTGTCAGGCGGCGCGGCCGCTGTGGAACTGCTCTTCCTCGGTGGATCCGGTCAGTGCGGTGGTCGAGGACTGGCCCTGCTGGATGGCCTGGGTGACCGCATCGAAGTAGCCGGTGCCCACTTCACGCTGGTGCTTGACCGCGGTGAAGCCGCGCTCGGCCGCTTCGAACTCGGCTTCCTGCAGTTCCACGAAGGCGCTCATCTGACGGCGCGCATAACCGTGGGCCAGGTTGAACATGCCGTAGTTCAGCGCATGGAAGCCGGCCAGGGTGATGAACTGGAACTTGTAGCCGTAGCTGGCCAGCTCGCGCTGGAACCTGGCGATGGTGGCGTCGTCCAGGTTCTTCTTCCAGTTGAAGCTGGGCGAACAGTTGTAGGCCAGCAGCTTGCCCGGGAACTTCGCGTGGATCGCCTCGGCGAACTTCCGTGCGAACTCCAGGTCCGGCTTGCCGGTCTCGCACCACACCAGGTCGGCGTAGGGCGCGTAAGCCAGGCCGCGGCTGATGGCCTGGTCCAGGCCATTGCGGGTCTTGTAGAAGCCTTCCACCGTGCGCTCGCCGGTGGTGAACGGCTGGTCATTGCCGTCGATGTCGCTGGTCAGCAGGTCGGCGGCCTCGGCATCGGTGCGCGCCACCAGCAGGGTCGGCACGCCCAGCACGTCGGCGGCCAGGCGCGCGGCGTTGAGCTTCTCGATGGCCTCGCGGGTGGGCACCAGCACCTTGCCACCCATGTGCCCGCACTTCTTCACCGACGCCAGCTGATCCTCGAAATGCACGCCGGCTGCGCCCGCTTCGATCATCGCCTTCATCAGTTCGAACGCGTTGAGCACGCCGCCGAAACCGGCCTCCGCATCAGCCACGATCGGCTGCAGGAAGTCGATGTCGTCCTTGCCTTCGGCATGGTGCAGCTGGTCGGCACGCAGCAGGGTGTTGTTGATGCGCTTGACCACCGCCGGCACCGAATCGGCCGGGTACAGCGACTGGTCCGGGTACATCTGGCCGGCGAGGTTGGCATCGGCGGCGACCTGCCAGCCGGACAGGTAGATCGCGTTCAAGCCGGCCTTCACCTGCTGCATGGCCTGGTTGCCGGTGAGCGCACCCAGCGCGTTGACGAAGTCCTTCTCGTGCAGATGGTTCCACAGTTTTTCCGCGCCCAGCCGGGCCAGGGAATGCTCCACATGGACGGTACCGCGCAGGCGAACGACGTCGTCGGCGCTGTAACTGCGTTCGATACCCTGCCAGCGCGGGTTGGTGTTCCAGTCGTGCTGGATCTGTTCGGCAGTGGGCAGCGTGCTCATGGCGTTCTCCAGTTCGTTGAGGGTTTGGTGCCGTTGTAGAGCCGGGCTCTGCCCGGCTGCAGGGGATCTGTGGCAAGCGGGGCAAAGCCCCGCTCTACGTGGTGGGTGGTTCCTGGGCAGCGGGGTAGAGCCGGGCTCTGTCCGGCTGCAGGGGATCTGTGGCAAGCGGGGCAGAGCCCCGCTCTACGCGGTGGGTGGTTCCTGGGCAGCGGGGTAGAGCCGGGCTCTGCCCGGCTTCAGGGGCTCTGTGGCAAGCGGGGCAGAGCCCCGCTCTACGCGAGGCGGTCGTAGGCCGGCAGGGTCAGGAAATCATCAAGTTCGTCGGCATGGCTCAGCTCGGCCAGCAGCGCGATGGCTTCATCCACCCGGTTGCCACCGGGCAGTGCGCTACGGTCGCCGAGCCGTGCCGGCAGCTGCTCCAGCGTGGCATCCAGCAACGCAGCGTCGATGGCGGTGCCGTCGTCCAGCTGCTGCCCGGCGGTGTGCAGCCACTGCCACAGCTGGCTGCGGCTGATCTCGGCGGTGGCCGCGTCTTCCATCAGGTGATGGATTGGTACGCAGCCGTTGCCGTCCAGCCATGCCGCCAGATAACGCACGCACACCTCGACGTTGCCTTCAAAACCGGCGCGGGTGATGGACCCCGTCGGCCGTGCGATCAGCGAGTCGCGGCCTGCCTTTACGTCCTGGCGCAACACGTGCTGCTGGTTCGGGCCAGGCATGTGCTCGTCGAAGATCGCCATTGCCACCGGAATCAGCGCCGGGTGCGCGACCCACGTGCCGTCATGGCCAGCGGTCACTTCACGCAGCTTGTCGGCGCGCACCCGCGCCATCGCCTGCTCGTTGGCGGCGGCATCATGGCCAATCGGGATCTGCGCGGCCATGCCACCCATCGCATGCGCGCCACGGCGGTGGCAGGTCTGGATCAGCAGCTCCGAATAGGCCTTCAGGAAGGGCTGGGTCATGGTCACCTGGCCGCGCTCGGGCAGCACCTTGTCGGCGTGGCGACGGAAGGTCTTCAGGTACGAGAAGATGTAATCCCAGCGCCCGCAGTTCAGGCCGACGATACGGTCGCGCAGCGCGTGCAGGATCTCGTCCATCTCGAACACCGCCGGCAGCGTTTCGATGAGCACGGTTACCTTGATCTGCCCGTGCGGCAGGCCGAGCATGCCCTCGATGTGCGACAGCGCGGTCTCCCACAGCGCGGCTTCTTCCATGCTCTGCAGCTTGGGCAGGTAGAAGTATGGTCCGCGGTCCCTGGCCTGCAATGCGCGGGCATTGTGGAAGGCGAATACGGCGGCATCGAACAGTCCGCCGGCCAGTTGCTGTCCATCCACCAGCACGTGCTTTTCGTCCAGATGCCAGCCACGTGGACGCACGATCAGTACCGCCTGCTCCTCGAACGGACGCAGCGCGTACTGCTTGCCCGGCTTGCCATCGGTCGCCGGTGCGGTGAATTCCAGGTCACCGCGCACGGCGCCGATCAACGCCTGCTGGCCGGCCAGCAGGTTGCGCCACGTGGGTGCAGTGGCGTCCTCGAAATCGGCCATGAATACCTTGGCGCCAGAGTTCAGGGCATTGATGACCATCTTCGGATCGGTCGGCCCGGTGATCTCCACGCGGCGGTCCTGCAGGGCGGCGGGCAGCGGCGCCACCTTCCAGTCCGTGGTACGGATGGTCACGGTGTCGCCCCGGAAGTCCGGCAGGCCGCCCTGATCGAAAAAGGCCTGCCGCTCGCGTCGCGCCTGCAGCCGCGCCTGCCGGTCCGGTTCCACGGCGCGGTGCAGGGACACCAGCAGGGCCAGCAGCGGCGCCGGCAGCAGCGCCGATTGCCCGGCGATCTGCGTGGTGAGGGCGATCCCGGGCGTGGCCCTGGCCGATGTGGCGGGGATGGCGGAAGCGACGGCAGACATGGAGGCGACTCCGTTTTGGGTACGTCTCCACAGTGCGATGCGCGGCATTATTTGACAAAGCAGTTTTTGCAATCTTGTACATAAGATTTGCTTATACTCATGACGCCATGTCCACACGTCCGCCGCCAAGTCCCCGTTTTTCCTACAAATCCGATCGGCTGAAGCCGCTGCGGGCGTTCTGCCAGACGGTACGCCTGGGCTCGGTTTCACGGGCCGCCGAAGCGCTTTTTGTCAGCCAGCCGGCCATCAGCCAGCAGCTGCAGGCACTGGAGCGGGAGCTGGGCGTGGGGTTGTTCGAGCGCAGCGGACGCCGCTTGATCCCCAGCCGCGAAGGCCAGGTATTGTTCGAGATGGCACAACCGCTGGTGGAGGACCTGGACGGCCTGGAGGCGCGATTCCGCGACAAGGTCAGTGGGCTCGACGCCGGGGAGCTGAACATCGCCGCCAACAGCTCGACCATCCTCTACCTGCTGCCGCGCATCATCGAACGCTTCCGGCAGGTTCACCCGGACGTGCGCCTTACCCTGCACAACGCTATCAGCGCGGACGGCACCGACCTGCTGCGGGAAGACGCCGCGGACCTGGCGGTGGGCTCGATGACCGATGTGCCGGCTGACCTGAGCTATGCGCCCGCCTACCGCTTCGAGCAGATGCTGATCATTCCGCGCGACCACCCGCTGGCGAGCGGCGAGCTGAGCCTGGAAGCCATATCACGGTGCCCGCTGGTATTGCCGCCCAAACGACAGATCACCTACCGCCTCGTGGACCAGGTGTTCCAGCGCCACCGCCTGCCCTACACCGTGGCGCTGGAGGTGGGCGGCTGGGAAGTCATCAAGCAGTACGTGGCGATGGGCATGGGCATTTCCATCGTGCCGGCCCTGTGCCTGAACGATGCCGACCCCGGCAAGCTGGTGGCACGGTCGATGCGTGAGTGGTTTCCGGAGCGCAGCTACGGGGTGATCGTGCGGCGCGGAAAGGCATTGTCGGCGCAGGCGCGCGCGTTCGTGGAGCTGATCCAGCCGGAGTTGTTCTCACCGCGGGAGTACGACCAGAGCGGGCATTCGGAGCGTTGATGCGGCGACAGCGGTGGTGAGACGCGGGATTCTCTCCCGGTTGCCGAAAACAGATTATGCCAAGCTGCTTTGTACGCGATCCTCCACGCCATCCACGAGCGCCATCGATGCGGCGGGCACCGCTCCGGCCGGCATGCCCTGTCACTACAATGGCCTGCATGTCCATCGAACTGCGCCACCTCCGCTACTTCCTCGCCGTGGCCGACACACTGCATTTCGGCCAGGCCGCCGAGCGGCTGGGCATGTCACAGCCGCCGCTCAGCCAGCAGATCCGCCAGCTGGAGCAGCTGATCGGCGCGCATCTGTTCGTGCGCAGCCACCGCCGCGTGCAGCTCACCGACGCAGGCGTTCTTCTGCAGCAGAAGGCACGCATGATCCTGCAGCAGGTAGATGTAGCGGTGGACGAAGTGCAACGCATGCAGCGCGGGGAAATAGGCGAGCTGCGTATCGGGCTGACGCGTGCCACGCCACTGGTACCGCAGATTCCACGCGCGATCTTTGCTTACCGCGAACGCTTCCCGCAGGTGCGCCTGCAACTGCGCGAGATGAACACCCTGCAGCAGATCGATGCACTGCTGGAGAACGTGCTGGACGTGGGCATCATCCGCAAGCGCGTGCTGCCGCCGGAGTTGGCGGCGCACAGCCTGTTCACCGATCCTCTAGCGCTGGTGCTGCATCGCGACCATCCGGCGCTGCGCGGGCGTGATCCTGCAACGGCGGTGCTGGCATTGAAGCAGTTCGCGCATGAGCCATTCGTGGGCTTTCATCGCAGCGTCGGTGCTGGGATCCACGACCAGATGATCGCCTTGTGTGCAGCGGCGGGCTTCACTCCACGCATCGTGCAGGAAGCCGGCGAAGCATCGACCCTGATCAGTCTCGCTGCCGCCGGGCTGGGTGCGGCGATCCTGCCCTCCTCGTGCAATCATATACAGGTCGAGGGCGCCTGCTTCGTCGCGCTGGCCGACCGTGGCGCGCATTCGGAGGTGCAGCTGGCATGGCGCCGCGAAGGCGTGACGCCATTGGTCCGCAACTTCATTGCGTTGCTGCGCGGGGAGTTCGCGTAGCGGCCGATGCGGTTTCATCGTGCAGCGGGGCAGAGCCCCGCTCTACGCAGCTGCGGGCGTGGGATTGCCAGCCAGCGTTCGGCACAGCCCAACGCCAGTCTTCCAGCTAGCGATGCTGCCTGTCCTTTCCTGCATACCATACGCGTTTGACCACCCAGGTCACAGCCGCCGCGACCGCGAGCAAAGCAATAAACGTCATCAGCAGCAGAAACAGTATCGTGGTCCAGCTTCCCATACACATCGTCCCTGTGCGATTCCGAAAAACCGACCGTACCATATCCGTACATCAATCCAGCCCGCGCCCCATCATGGAATTCCGCCACAGCCCCCATGCGATGGCACCACCTGCCAGCGTCAGGGTGCCGGTGAAAAGGCATACGCCCGGCCAGTCCCAGGCGCTGTAGGCCAGCCCGCCCATGGCGCCCAGCACGCTGGACCCAAGGTAGTACGAAAACAGGTACAGCGCCGAGGCTTCAGCACGCATCGGCCCGGCGCGGTTGCCTACCCAGCTGCTGGCCACCGAATGCCCGCCGAAGAACCCGAACGTCACCAGCGCGATGCCGATGGCCATGCTCCACAACCATGGCAATGCCAGCATCACGATACCGAGCACGATCAGCGCGTAGCAGATCGACAGCACGCGGCCACGCCCATGGCGGATGGCCTGTTGCCCCATCCACGCCGAGCTGAAGGTGCCCACCAGGTACACGCTGAAGATCAGGCCCACCACGGTCTGGCTGAGACGGTACGGCGGCGCCAGCAGGTGATAACCCAGGTAGTTGTACAGCGTGACGAACACGCCCATCAGCAGAAAGGCGGTGGCGAACAGCCACGGCAGCCCGGCATCGGCGAACAGTGCGCGCCAACGCGAAGGCAATTGGCGCAGACCGCCGCGACGGCGCTGGAAGTGACGCGATGGCGGCAGCTGCACCCACAACAGAATGGTGCTGGATATCGCGATCAACGTTACCGCACCGATGCCGAACCGCCAGCCCCAGTGGTCGGCGACGATACCAGCGATCAAGCGCCCGCTCATGCCACCGATCGCGTTGCCGCCGATGTACAGTCCCATCGCCAGGCCCATCGCACGGCTGTCCATCTCTTCAACCAGATAGGTCATCGCCACGGCGGGCACGCCGCTCAGGGCAACGCCCAGCAGCGCGCGCAACAGCAGCAGCATCGCCCAGTCATCCACCAGCGCGCTGGCCGCGGACAGCAGGGTGGAAGCCAGCAACGCGATGATCATGACGTTGCGGCGACCGAAGCGGTCGGAAACCAGGCCGGCGACCAGCATCATCACCGCCAGCAGGCCGGTGCTCAGCGACAGCGACAGTGCACTGTTGGCCGCTGACACGCCGAAGTGACGGCTGAATTCCGGCAACAGCGGCTGCACGGTATACAACAGCCCGAAGGTGGAAAACCCAGTGAGGAACAATGCCACCGCCGTACGCCGGAAGGCGGGGGTACCCTGCTCGATCCGGTCCGACGAAGCAATGTCGATGGACGCTTCCGCAGAGGGGATGCGGCGTTCGATGGCCGCGGTGTCGCCGTTCATTGATCGTTTCGGCCGCAGGCGCGGTCGCTGGTGGAAGACCTGTCCAGAGTAGATCCGCCAACCGAGTCGATCCATAACCTGTTCGATCCGGATCGATACTTTTGGAATATCGAAAGGTGCTCCACTGGCAGGGGTGCCGGAGCGGCCCGGCCTCAATCGCTGATGCGTACGAACCCTTCGTCATTGAGCCGCTTGATGATGTCCTCCTCGGAATATGCAAAGCCCTGCTGGAGGAGGAGGCGCTCCGCCAGGATCAGGTCAAGCGCTTCCTGGTTTTCCTGGAGCCGGTAGCCGGGCACCGCGCTGGTGGCTGCTTTATCGAAGGCCAGTGTGCCAAGGCGACCCGCGTGATCGCGGAAACGTACCTTTCCGGCTTCGAACCGGAAGGACGATGGCAGCAGCATGCGGTCATCGGCGGGCTCCGCAGGTTCGGCCGGAACGCTGCGCACGCTGGCCTCCGTTGACGATTCGTGTGAATCGCGGGCGGGCATGGCGAACATGCCCCTGAGATCCAGTTGTGCAATGACGTCCTCGACCCGGTATTCCCTACCGATCTCCAGACCCTGACGCCGCGCGAACGCTTCATGGCCGTCGCCGAGACCATACAGCACGGAGGGCCCTCCATCGCCACGTGGATAGCCGAACACAAGCGTGCCGGTCCTGCCTTCGGCATCGGCGTAGAGAATCTCGTGGCCGACCAGGATGAAACTGTTCCGGTACAGCAACAATTCCCGGTCGTTGTCCGGATCCTTGATGCGCGAAACCGGAAACAGTTCCAGTCCGGCATCGTAGGGAATAGATGCGTGAGGCGGGTCCGCCGACAACGTGTCTTCGTCAACCAGCAGAGGCAGCGCCCATTCGACCTGGATGTCATCGAATTCATCGTCATGGACAGGCCTGGCCGCGACATGGTGAGTGAGTCCGGTAATGGTCTCGATAACGTCCGCAAGCGTGGCCAACGAATCGGTGGTGATCGTCAGGTTCCGGGTCATGTCATGCATCGTTGCCTGCGCGCCGCGCGCGTGATGCAGGGGCAGGAAACCTGCCTTCAGGCCCCGTTCGCCTGGTACGTCGCGGCAGATGAAGTACGCCATGTACAGGCGCACACTGCCGTTGGCATCGATGTATTTCATCAGGCGGAAGGTGTTTCGCGGCAGGTAGCGCGGATCCTGTTCGTCCGTTGTCTCCTGCGCCAGCGACGCGCTGCTCGAAATCGTCGCCACCGAGAACAGGGTGTCATTGCCAAGGGTGGAACCTGTCGAGACCACGGGCGAGGGCTGATGTGCATTGATGTCCGACTTCCATATCCCCACCGCCCGCAACGGCTCATGGACGCGCTCGTGGATGGTATGCGTCACCATCCAGTGTCCCGAGTTCCAGTGCAGCCCGCCTGCCCCATCGAAGATGGCGGTGAACACGCCGGCTGCGTTGGGATGCATGCAGAAGCGTGGAAGCGAATGGCGGTGACCTGCCCTCCTCACCTCGTCGAGCGTCCTTGTCACGTCATTGAAGGTGACGCAGTGCAGTGCGGCACCTGTGGGGGCATGTCGATCCCGAGCCGCTGCCTCGCACCCTGAAGCATCCAGCGCCGAGCCACCGGCCGCCACCTGCGAAGGCGTGGCCTTTATCCGTGCCGGCGGGAGCCCATGGCCGTGCTGGGAACCCGGCCCACGCTGCACGTAACGGTTGCGGTCGTGGTCGAACGTCCTGCTGCTGTCCCGCAAGGCCTTGTTCGAGGAATGCGAGAGTGGAGACTGCAGGGATTCCTTCTGCCCTTCACCATGCCCGGACATGGCGGTGGGATTGCGTGCCGCATGATTCCCGCGCGCGCCTCGATAATCCCTGGGCCGGTCAGCATCACTTGCGTATGCACCATGCCGGCGATTGATCTGCACGCGCCTTCCGGTCGAGGACGACGATTTTCCTGCCGTGGCATGCGCGCGCGCTTTATGTCCGTGGCGATGACGGTGGCCCGGCGCCGGTGCCTGGGCCTTTCCCCGTCCGCCGCCGCGCCCGCGTGCTGCCATGGCACCGCCCAGCGGCCATGCACTGAGCGGCGCTGACAGGATTTCGACGGCATGCGGATGATCACCCGTGGCGTCCCACGGCAGACGCCTGTCCAACACCCCGGTGCCATTGCCTGCAGCAAGCGAGGAGCCGCTGGCAGCCAACGGCGTTTCCGGCCCCGCAAGCCGCAGGCGCTCGGACATGC
>JAFAFF010000224.1 GCA_023423605.1 Pseudomonadota bacterium | reverse complement strand
TGCCGCTGTACCAGCTGCTGGGCGGGCGCTCGCGCGAAGGTGCGCTGGTGTATGGCCATGCCAACGGCCGCGACATCGCCGAAGCCTCCGATGCGGTGGCCGGCTTCATCGAACAGGGCTTCCTGGCGGTGCGCGCACAGTGTGGCGTGCCGGGCGTCAGCAAGGCCTACGGTATTTCCAGCGGCAAGGCCTACGAACCGGCGGAAAGCGAGCTGCCGACGGAAACGGTGTGGAACACCGCCCGGTATCTGGACGTGGTGCCGCAGCTGTTCGAGCGCCTGCGCCAGGACCATGGCCCGCACGTGGAGCTGCTGCATGACGTGCACCATCGGCTCACGCCCATCGAGGCGGCGCGGCTGGCCCGCAGCGTGGAGCCGTACCGGCTGTTCTGGCTGGAAGATGCCACGCCGGCGGAAAACCAGAAGGGCTTTGAACTGATCCGCCAGCATTCGGTGACCGCGCTGGCGGTGGGCGAGGTGTTCAACTCCCTGTGGGACTGCAAGCACCTGATCGAAAACCAGCTGATCGACTACATCCGTACCACCATCGTGCATGGTGGCGGCATCACCCACATCCGCCGGCTGGCCGATTTCGCCGGCCTGCACCAGGTGCGCACCGGCTTCCATGGCGCCACCGATCTTTCGCCGGTGACGATGGGTGCGGCGCTGCATTTCGATACCTGGGTGCCGAATTTCGGCATCCAGGAATACATGTTCCACAGCGAGGAAACCGATGCCGTGTTTCCCCACGATTACGTGCTGCGGGCGGGCCGGCTGCACGTCGGCGATACCCCCGGGCATGGCGTGGACATCGATGAGGCACTGGCGGCGAAGTACCCGTACGCGCCGAAACAGCTGCCCATCGCACGCCTTGAAGACGGTTCGATGTGGGACTGGTGAACATGCGTGTGGCAATGCGCGGGTGGCATGCGCTGCTGCTGGCCGGCGGGCTGGCGGTGGCCGGTCATCCGCTGGCGACCGCACTGCCGGCGCCTGCCACGCCGATGGAGACGCTGCCAGCGGCGGAGTTCGACTGGTTCGACTACCGCGGCAACGATGAGGCCTTCGCAGCCCCGTTGCCGGATGGCCATTTCCGCAATCCGGTGCTGGCCGGCTTCAATGCCGACCCCAGCGTGGTGGCGGCGAACGGTCGCTTCTATCTGGTCAATTCCAGCTTCGGTTACTTTCCGGCCATTCCGGTGCATGAAAGCACGGACCTGGTGCACTGGCGGCAGATCGGCCATGTCATCGACCGTCCCGGCCTCGTGGATTTCCGCGGCCTGCGGATCTCGCGTGGCATGTTCGCACCGGCCATCGCCTTCCACCAGGGGCGCTTCCATGTCGTCTGCACCGCCGTGGACAGTGGCGGCAACTTCATCGCCAGCGCCACCGGTCCGGCCGGCCCATGGTCCGATCCGCGCTGGCTGCCGGACGTGGGCGGCATCGATCCTTCGCTGTTCTTCGATGACGATGGCCAGGCCTATCTGCTCAACAACGATGCTCCTGCAGGGCCCCCGCGTTATGACGGCCACCGTGCCATCTGGATCCGTCGCATCGATATCGACAGCGGGCGTTCGCTGTCGCCGGCCAGCGTGCTGGTGGATGGCGGCGTGGACCCGGCCAGCAACCCGGTCTGGATCGAGGGCCCGCACCTGTACAAGGTGGACGGCTGGTACGTGCTGTCCGCTGCCGAGGGCGGCACCGGCCCGCAGCATTCGCAGGTGGTGCTGCGCAGCCGCCATGTGCTGGGGCCTTACGAGGCCTTTGCCGGCAATCCGATCCTGACCCAGCGCGATCTGCCGGCCACGCGTCCGCTGCCGATCGCCAATGCCGGCCATGCCGACCTGGTACAGGGGCCCGATGGCAGCTGGTGGGCCTTGTTCCTGGCCAGCCGCCTCTATGAGGGACAGCATTACAACACCGGTCGCGAGACCTTCCTGCTGCCGGTGCGGTGGCAGGATGGCTGGCCGCGGATACTGCCGGCCGGGGAGACAATTCCCTATCTGTTGCCGGCGCCGGCCTTCGCGCAGGGGACGGTGGAACAGGCACCGAATACCGGCAACTTTCCGTGGCGCGACGATTTCGATGCCGTCACGCCCGGCCACGAATGGTCGTACGTGCGCACACCTGGCGATGCGTGGCTGGATCTGCAGTCACGACCCGGGTTCCTGCGGCTGACACCGCTGGCCGCAGGCCTGTCCTCGCTGGGCAACCCGGCCTTCCTGGCGCGCCGCCAGCGGCACCTGCGCTTCGATGCCAGCACCGCGCTGCAGGTGCCGGCCCAGGGTGCCAGCGCCGGGCTGGCGGTATTCCAGGACGAACGCCACTGGTACTACCTGGGCGTGCGCCGCACGCAGCAGGGCAGCGAACTGTTCCTTGAACAACGCGCCGGTGACGCGGCGGCCAGGGTAGTGGCGCGCCGTGCGCTGCCGCGCTCCACCGGCCACATCGTACTTGCGGTCGATGCCGATGGCGGCCGTTACCGTTTCGGCAGCCGCGACGCGCACGGGCAGCTGCAGGTGCTGGCCCACGCAGATGGCCGCGTACTGAGCACCACTGTCGCCGGCGGTTTCGTCGGCACCACGCTGGGCCCGCACGCCCGCGACGAACGCACCCCATGAACCCGACAGGAGTCCTCCGCATGTCACGCACCCGTCTGCCTGGCCAATGTCCACTGATCGTCGCGCTTGCCCTGGCCTGGCTGCCGGCGCTTGCCGCCGACGACCGCCCCTGGCTGGATGCCAGCGCGTCGTTCGAACAGCGCGCCAGCGCACTTGTCGCGCGCATGACTCTGGAAGAAAAGGCCGCGCAGATGCAGAACAACGCGCCGGCCATCGAACGGCTGGGCATACCGGCCTACGACTGGTGGAACGAGGGACTGCACGGCGTTGCCCGTGCCGGTGGTGCCACCGTATTCCCGCAGGCCATCGGCATGGCTGCCACCTTCGACGTGCCGCTGATCGGCGAGGTGGCCACCGCCATCAGCGATGAAGCGCGCGCCAAGCACCACCTGTTCTTCGCCGAAGGAAAACATGGGCGCTACCAGGGGCTGACCTACTGGTCGCCGAACATCAACATCTTCCGTGACCCGCGCTGGGGCAGGGGACAGGAAACCTACGGCGAAGATCCCTGGCTGACCGCGCAGCTGGGCGTGGCCTTCGTGCGCGGGCTGCAGGGCGACGATCCCGTGTACCGCAAGCTGGACGCCACCGCCAAGCATTTCGCGGTGCACAGCGGCCCGGAGGCGGACCGCCACCACTTCGACGTGGCCCCCAGCCGAGGGGACCTGTACGACACCTACCTGCCGGCCTTCGAAGCACTGGTCAAGGACGGCGACGTCGCCGCGGTGATGGGCGCCTACAACCGCGTCTACGGCGAATCGGCCAGTGCCAGCCGCTTCCTGCTGCAGGACACCCTGCGCACGCAATGGGGCTTCAAGGGCTACGTGGTGTCCGACTGCTGGGCGGTGGTGGACATCTGGAAGAACCACCGCATCGTCGCCACGCCGGAAGAAGCAGCTGCGCTGGCGGTGAACAATGGCACCCAGCTCGATTG
>JAFAFF010000239.1 GCA_023423605.1 Pseudomonadota bacterium | reverse complement strand
CGATGGCATCCAGGCTGCTGCGCTTGCGGCCCGCCGGCAGCGCATGCGACCAGCTGCGGGTCACATAATCGCTGTACCGGCGGGTGCTGGAACCGGCCTGGATGTTGGCCGTCAGCAGGCGCAGGGTGCGTGACTGGGGGGAATTCACGATGCTGTGCGCGCTGCTGGAATCAGTGGGCTGCCCGGGATGCACGCTCGCGCGCGATCAGGTGGTCGGCGATGCGCAGCTGATCCTGGAACGTCTTGCCCTTCACCAGGTACTTGCCATCGATGATCAGCGACGGCGTACCGGTGATCTGGCTGCGCTGCGCGAACTGCTTGGCGGCATTGGTCTTGGCGTTGACCGCGAAGCTGCTCATGGTGGCGGTGAACTGCTTGGCGTCCACGCCGTGCTTGGCGTAGAACGCGGCGATGTCATCCACCGAATCGCGGCCGCGCTCGCCCTTCAGGCTCTGCTCGGCGTGGATGGCGGCATACAGCGGTTCGTGGGTCTTCTCCTGCACGCCCAGGGTCTGCGCGGCATAGAAGGCGCGTGCGTAGTCATCCCAGGTGCCGCCGAACATTGCCGGCACGTAGATGAAGTTCACGTCACCCGGCAGGCCGGCCTTCCACGGCCCCACCAGCGGCTGGAACGCAGCGCAGGCCGGGCAGACGTAGCCGAAGATCTCGACCACTTCCACCTTGCCGGCCACCGGCTGGAACGGCTGGCCGTTGGGGATGTCCACATAATCGGTACCGGCCACCGGCTCCGGGCCGGTCAGGCGCGTCGGCGTGCTGGCTGCCATCGGCTCGCTGCCGGCAGCCTGTTCGGTACCCGCAGCCTGTTCGCTGCCGGCGGCGGGCGCTGCAGCAGCGGCCTCGGCGCTGGCGGCCGGAGCGGCTTCGGTGGTGGCCGGGGTGGTGGCTGCCGGTGCGGTCACATTGGCCGAACCATCATCGGCCTTGCAGGCAGCGAGGACCGGCAGCAACGCCAGCAGGGTGAGGGTCAGACGGGTCTTCATCGAAGTTTCTCCAGCGATGGTTGAGGCCGGCGCAGGCGCCGGCCAGGAACGAATGATGACATGCAGCGGCATCGCCGCCATGTGTGGATGGCGCGCGGTTCAGCGGGCCTTGCCGTTGCGGGCCTGGGCGATCAGCGCCGAGGCTATGCGCAACTGGTCCTCGAAGCTCTGTCCCTTGACCAGATACTGGCCATTGATCACCAGGGCAGGGGTGCCGGGAATCTTCGTCCGCTGGGCGAATTCGCGCGCCTGCCTGAGCTTTTCCTGCACCGTGTCGCTCTTCAGCGCGGCAATGTAGGCTGCTTCGCTGGCGCCGAACGGCTTGTAGAACGTGGCCAGTTCCTGCGGCGAAACATTCTGCATCGGCAGGCTGCCGTCTTCGTGCAGGGCCTTGAACACGGCGGCGTGGCTGCGCTTGGCCACGCCCAGCTGGTCGGCAGCGTAATACGCGCGTGCCCAGGCATCCCATGGGCCACCGAAGGCGGCCGGCACCGGCGTGAAGCGCACGTCCTTCGGCAGCTTGGCGGCCCAGGCAGCCAGCTGCGGTTCGAAATGGGCGCAGTGCGGGCAGGTATAGCCGAACACTTCCACCACTTCGATCCTGCCGTCCAGGGGCTGGAACGGGCCGGGCGCGGCGATGCGTTCGTAATCGCGGCCTTCCTGCAGGCCGGGGGCCTGCGGCGCGGCGGACAGGGCCAGCGGCATCAGGGCGAGCAGGGACAGCAACAGGCGGGGAAGCAACCTCATCGACACGCATCTCCATGGAAACAGGCGCGGGCGGGCGCCCGCGCGGAGATGAACATACCGCACACCGCGCCGGCGGTGGTCACCGGAGGCGATGGACGGTCGTCAGGGCGCGGCCATCGGCGCCTGGGCGGCGACATCGTCGGCGCGGTCATGCAGGCCCTGCAGGTAGCTGCCAAGGGCCTGGATTTCCTGTTCGCTTAGTTTGGCGGCCACCGTGGCCATGATCTGGAAATGCGCCTTGTCGGCTTCGTTGGTGTGTCCGGCCTGGTATTCCTGCAGGCGGCGCGCGACATAGCTGGCATGCTGCCCGCCGATATGCGGGTACGCCGGACCCGGATTGCCGGCACCGGTGGGACCGTGGCAGGCCATGCAGGCCGGAAGGCCGCGCGAGGCATCGCCGCCGCGATACAGCTGCTGGCCGATTTCGTAGAACTTCATCTCCTTGTAGGGACCTTCGGCCTCCACCACGCTGTCATCGGCGATGCCGGCGGTGGCCTTCTGGGTGGCGAAGAACGCGCCGATATCGCGCATGTCCTGCGGGGTGAGGTCCTTGACGAACGGCACCATGGCCACTGCGGCGCCGGATGTCCGCTGGCCGGTGGCGATCAGCGCCATCTGCTGTGCGGTATAGCGTTCGCTCTGCCCGGCGATGCTGGGATACATCTCCACGGTGGCGTTGCCATCGGCGCCATGGCAGGCGGCACAGGCAGCGGCCTTGCCCTGGCCGGCGCTGGCATCGCCCCAGGTGGTCTTGCTGAAATCGACCTCCAGCGACGCGGTCTGGATCGGACCGTTGTCCGGCAGTGGAGTGATGCTGGTCTGCGCCCAGGCGGCGGCGCCCAGGATGGAAACGGCGACTGCGGAAACGGCTAGAACGCGAGCGTGGCGCATGCTAAAGCTCCGTTTTGGTCCGGCCAGGCCCTCCGCCCGGATACGCTGGATTATCAACGGCGTTTCCCGGCACGGTCAATGCAGGCCGGCATGCGGGTACCGGGCGGAGGCCGCCGCAAACATGCGATCCTATGCGCATGTCTCTACTCATCGAACGCGCGCGTTATCACCTTTCGGCCCACAACATGGGGCAGCTGCCACCGGATGAAGGTGCCGAAGTGGCTTTCGCCGGACGCTCCAACGCCGGCAAATCCAGCGCCCTCAACGCCCTTACCCGCCAGAACTCGCTGGCACGCGTGTCCAAGACCCCGGGCCGCACCCAGCAGCTGGTGTTTTTCCAGGTCACCCCCGAAGCGCACCTGGTGGATCTGCCCGGGTACGGTTATGCCAAGGTGCCGCTGGACCTGCAGGCGCACTGGCAGGCATTCATCGATCGCTATTTCCGCACCCGCAACGCACTGCGCGGACTGGTGGTGGTGATGGACATCCGACACCCACTGAAGGATTACGACCGGCAGATGCTGGCCTATGCCGTGCAGCGCGGGCTGCCGGCGCATGCGCTGCTGACCAAGGCCGACAAGCTGAGCCGCAGCCAGCAGATGCAGAGCCTGCAGAAGGTGCGCAAGGAGCTGCAGGGCGCGTTCGGCGATACCGTCAGCGTGCAGGTGTTTTCCGGCGAAAGCCGGCTGGGCGTGGACGAAGCGCGCGGCATCATCGGCGGCTGGATGGGGCTGGACTGAAACATCGCATCGGCCCGGTCGGCAAGTGGCTCGATGGGTGGGTGACGACCGTTGGTCGTCACTGCAGCGGGGCATAGCCCCTCTCTACGATTGGTGGCTTGATGGGTGGGTGACGACCGTTGGTCGTCACTGCAGCGGGGCAGAGCCCCGCTCTACGGGGCTGGTCCATCAGCGGAGCAGCCATTACACGCGGACGTCGAACAGCTGTCCCACCAGTGCGGCGGCGGCCATCGCCAGCGCGCCCCAGAACACCACGCGCAGCGCTCCCCGCCAGGGCGACGCGCCGCCGGCGCGGGCGGCCAGGGCGCCGGTCATGCACAGGCCGGCCAGCGTCACCGCGAATGTCACCACCGCCACCTGGCCGTCAGGCGCGAACAACGCAGCCAGTACCGGCAGGGCCGCACCACAGGTGAACGCGCTGGCCGATGCCCAGGCGGCCTGCAGCGGGCGTGCGCGCAGGGTGTCGCTGATGCCCAGTTCGTCACGGGCATGCGCGGCCAGCGCATCGTGCGAAGTGAGCTGCTCGGCCACCTGCCGGGCCAGCGCGGCGTCCAGCCCGCGATGCCGGTAGATGGCCGCCAGCTCCTCCAGCTCGCTGTGCGGATCTTCGTGCAGCTCACGTTGCTCCACGGCAAGATCGGCTGCTTCGGTATCGGCCTGGCTCTGCACCGAAACATACTCGCCGGCCGCCATCGACATCGCACCGGCCACCGTGCCGGCCACGCCAGTGGCCAGTATCATCCCGGGTGTTGCGCCGCTGGCCGCCACTCCGACCACCAGGCCGGCCACCGAGACGATGCCATCGTTGGCACCAAGCACGGCCGCGCGCAGCCAGCCGACGCGATCGGAGCGGTGCCGTTCCGGATGTCGGGAGTGATGGCTCATGGCGGCAGTGTACGGGGTCAATACCCCGCCAGCAGGATGCTGAAGTCCGTCACGGAGGCGTGACGCGGGCAGGCCTCACGCTATAGTTCGCCCTTGTGATGCCCGGGGCACAACCCCATTCCATCCGTCCCCACCAGCGAGCCTTCCCCTTGTCGAGCCCCAGCCACGTCGCGCAGACGCCCATCACCGATCGTTCGCAGCTGGTGGAGGTCGTCGCCTCGGGAGAAAAGCCGCGCGCGCGCTGGCGCATCGGTACCGAGCATGAAAAGTTCGGCTTCCGGCTGGATGACCTGCGCCCGCCGGCCTTCGATGGCGAGCGTGGCATTGAAGCGCTGCTGCAGGGCCTGACCCGGTTCGGTTGGGAACCGGTGCAGGAAAAAGGCCGCACCATCGCCCTGCTGCGCGACGGTGCCTCGGTAACGCTGGAACCGGCCGGCCAGCTGGAACTTTCCGGCGCGGCGCTGGAAACCATCCACCAGACCTGCGTGGAAACCGGCACGCACCTCAACGAAGTGGCGCAGGTGGCCGGCGAACTGCAGCTGGGCTTCCTGGGCATGGGCTTCCAGCCGAAATGGACGCGCGATGAGATGCCGTGGATGCCCAAGGGCCGTTACGGCATCATGCGCCGTTACATGCCCACGGTCGGTTCTCTCGGCCTGGACATGATGACCCGCACCTGCACCGTGCAGGTGAACCTGGATTACGCCAGCGAAGCGGACATGGTGAAGAAATTCCGCGTGTCGCTGGCACTGCAGCCGATTGCCACCGCGCTGTTCGCCGACTCGCCGTTCACCGAAGGCAAGCCGAATGGCTACCTGAGCTATCGCTCGCACATCTGGACCGATACCGACGCCGACCGTACCGGCATGCTCGATTTCGTCTTTGAGGATGGCTTCGGTTATGAGCGCTATGTCGACTATCTGCTCGACGTGCCGATGTATTTCTCTTACCGCGATGGCGTGTACAACGATGCCAGCGGGCAGAGCTTCCGTGATTTCATGGCCGGCAGGCTGCCGGTGCTGCCGGGCCAGCTGCCGACGCTGACGGACTGGGCCGACCACATGACCACCGCCTTCCCGGAAGTGCGGCTGAAGAAGTATCTGGAAATGCGCGGCGCCGATGGTGGACCGTGGAGCCGCCTGTGCGCGCTGCCGGCCTTCTGGGTGGGCCTGCTGTATGACGATGCGGCACTGGATGCCGCGTGGGACCTGGTGCGTGATTTCACCCTGGCCGAGCGTCATGCGTTGCGCGATGGCGTGCCCAGGCAGGCGATGAACCTGCCGTTCCGCGGCGGGACGGTGCGCGATCTGGCCCGTGAAGCGGTGAAGATCGCGGTGGGCGGGCTGAAGCGTCGCGCGGCGTTGAACGCGGACGGCATGGACGAAAGCCATTACCTGGATGTCCTGCAGGAAATCGTCGAATCCGGCCTGACCCCGGCCGAGCGCAAGCTGGCGTTGTTCCATGGCCGCTGGCAGGGCGACGTGGACCACGTGTTCCGCGAATTCGCCTACTGATTTCCGAAAGAGACGCCGGGCAAGGCTCGGCGCTTCTTCGCACATGCCGGGGGCCAGCGGGGCAGAGCCGGCAGCGGGGCAGAGCCCCGCTCTACAACGGTTGCCTCAGGCCTTCAACGTGCCCATGTCGATCACGAAGCGGTAGCGCACATCGTTCTTCGCCATGCGCTCCCAGGCTTCGTTGACGCTCTGGATGTCGATGATTTCCACATCGCTGACGATGCCATGCTCGGCGCAGAAATCCATCATTTCCTGCGTTTCCAGCATGCCGCCGATGGCCGATCCGGTGACATGCTTGCGGCCGAAGATCACGCTGCCTCCCATCAAGGCCGGCTCCAGCGCGGTCAGCACGCCCACCAGGCACATGGTGGCATCGCGCTTGAGCAGGGTCAGGTACGGGTTGGTGTCATGGCTGACCGGGATGGTGTTGAGCAGGAAATCGAAACTGTTGGCGTGCGCCTTCATCTGCGCCGCATCGCGCGATACCAGCACTTCATCGGCCCCCAGGCGCTTGGCGTCGGCGCCCTTTTCCGGCGTGGTGGTGATCATCACCACGTGGGCCCCCAGCGCCTTTGCGAACTTGACGCCCATATGGCCCAGGCCACCCAGGCCGATCACGCCAACCTTCTGGCCCGGGCCGACCTTCCAGTGCCGCAGCGGTGAGTACGTGGTGATACCGGCGCACAGCAAGGGCGCGGCGGCCTTCAGGTCGAGCGTGTCCGATACCTTCACCACGAAACGCTCGGTCACCACGATGTGGTCGGAATATCCACCATAGGTGAGCTGGTCGCTGTCGCGCTCGGTGCTGTTGTAGGTGTAGGTGGTGCCATTTTCGCAGTACTGCTCCAGGTCGTGTTCGCAGGCATCGCAGTGGCGGCAGGAATCCACCATGCAGCCGACACCGGCGAAATCGCCGACCTTCAGCCGGGTGACGTTCGCGCCCACTTCAACCACCTTGCCGATGATCTCGTGGCCGGGAACCATCGGATACTTCGCCCCGCCCCAGTCGTCACGGGCCTGGTGGAGATCGGAATGGCAGATGCCGCTGTAGAGGATCTCGATGCGGACATCGTCGGCACCCACGGCGCGGCGTTCGAAGGTGAACGGTGCCAGCGGATCGGTATGGGAATGGACGGCATAGCCGTGGGCGAGGGACATGGGGAATCCTTGGCAGGGTTTATGGAAAGGCGCTTTACAATACGCCCGGTCCGGCGCGTTAAATACCCGGTCTGGCGGGATGATTCATCAAGGCGGACTGCACAATGGCAACCGACAACCTGACCCACCTGGCGGCATTCGCGTCGGTCGCGCGGCATCGCAGCTTCCGCCGTGCGGGTGCGGAACTGGGCCTTTCCACGTCTGCGGTGAGCTATGCGATCCGGGCGCTGGAGGAACGGCTTGGCGTAGGCCTGTTCCATCGCACCACGCGCAGCGTTTCGCTGACCGAGGCCGGCCAGCGCCTGCTGCAGCGCCTGCAACCGGCGCTGGGCCAGGTCAGCGATGCGTTGGAGGAGATGAACCAGTTCCGGGCCACGCCGGCCGGGCTGCTGCGTATCAACGCCGCCCGCGCGGCGGTGCCCACACAGCTGGGCCCTCGACTTGCCCGCTTCCTGCAGGCCCATCCCGATGTGCGCCTGGAGCTGACCGAGAACGATGGCCTGGTGGATGTGGTCGCCGAAGGCTTCGATGCCGGCGTGCGCCTGCATGAGTTCGTTCCCGAAGACATGGTGGCGGTACCACTCGGCCCGGCACTGCGCGGGGTGATCGTCGCTTCGCCGGGCTATCTGCAGCGTCGCGCCGCGCCACTGCACCCACGCGATCTGCTGCAGCACGAATGCATCCGCTTCCGGTTCGCCAGCGGGCATCTGTACAAGTGGCAGTTCCAACGCGGCGACGACGCGATGGAGATCGACGTGCTGGGCAGGCTTACCCTGAGCGAACAGACCACCATCGTGCGTGCCGTGCTGGACGGCTTCGGGCTGGCGTATGTGCTGGAAGATGCGGCGCGCCCGTACCTTGATGACGGGCGCATGGTGGCGGTGCTGGAGGAATGGAGTCCGCCGTTTCCGGGCTTCGTGCTGTATTACCCGCGGCAACGGCAGATGGCATCGGCACTGCGTGCGTTCGTGGACATGGTACGCGAGGGATGACGCGGCCGGGGGCAGCCTGTTGCTCCCGGAACGGCAACGATGGGCATGCAGGCATGACGATCGTCCTGATGACCGAAGGCAGGGGACGGACGCGTGCCGGCGTGGTGCAGTAGCAGCCAGGATGCCCAAGGTCCGGGACCATCCACCCTCAAGGAGCATCAGCATGCGCGCATCACGATCCATCCTGTGGCTGGCCCTGCTGGCGGCCATGCCGGCCATGGCCCAGCAGAACCTGAGCCATGTTTCCAACGACATCACCACGCAGGCTGGCACGAAGTACGGCAAGTTGAACACGGTCAGCGGCGATATCCATGTGGTCGGCGGCTCCTCGGCCGGCAGCCTGCATTCGGTCAGCGGCGACATCACCGTGGACGGCGGTGCCACGATCGGCAAGGCGGCCACCACCAGCGGCAACCTGAAGCTCGCCGACGGCGTGCGCGCCGAGGGGCTGGAGACCGTCAGCGGCAACCTGACGCTGGGCCGCCGGGTAGAGGTCGATGGCAGCCTGGCCTCCATCAGTGGCGATATCTTCGTGGACCGCGGTGGCAGGGTCAGCGGCACCATCACCTCGGTCAGCGGCAACATCGGCCTGGTGCAGACGGAACTGAAAGGGGACATCAACTTCGTCAGCAGCGATGTGACCGTGGGTGTCGGCTCGCATGTCGGCGGGCGCCTCAAGCTCAAGAAGCCGACCCTCAGCAATCTTTCGCGGCCGCCGCGCGTGGTGATCGGCCCCAACGCGGTGGTCGATGGGCCGCTGGAGTTCGGGCTGCCGGTGAAGCTTTACGTGCATGACACGGCCAGGATCGGGCCTGTCACCGGCGCCACCGCGGTTGCGTTCAGCAGCGCGACGCCGCCGAAGGACTGAGCCGGAACAGGCATGGTGATGCGCTGCAATCGTTGCCACGGTTGCAGCGTTTCCAGATGCGGGCCCCAAGGCCGGCCAGCGATCATATATACTGTCCCTCAGTATAGTTTGACCGGCACATGCCCATGCCCCATTCCCCCGAAGAAAAGAAAAAGGTCCTGGCCCGGGTGCGTCGCATCCGCGGCCAGTGCGATGCCCTGGACCGCGCGCTGGAAGCCGGCGCTGACTGCGGTCCCGTGCTGCAGCAGATCGCGGCCATCCGGGGGGCCGTCAATGGATTGATGTCCGAAGTGATGGAAGCGCACCTGCGTGAGGAGTTCGGCCAGCCGGCCGCTTCGGAGGCGCAGCGCGCCGAACGCGTGCGCGACATGAGCGCGCTGATCCGTTCCTATCTGAAATAGCTTCTTCCTGTCCTGCGTGGCGCGCCTGTAGACAGGTGTGCAACACGTGCCCGCCTATCCTTCCCTGCCTCTTCCTGGAGAAACCCGCCATGAAATCCCGTGCCGCCGTCGCCTTTGCTCCCGGCCAGCCGTTGAAGATCGTCGAGATCGATGTCGCCCCGCCGCAGAAGGGCGAGGTGCTGGTCAGGATCACCCATACCGGTGTCTGCCATACCGATGCCTTCACCCTGTCCGGCGAAGATCCCGAGGGCCTGTTTCCGGCCGTGCTGGGCCATGAAGGCGCCGGTATCGTGGTGGAAGTGGGCGAGGGCGTGACCAGTGTAAAGCCGGGCGACCACGTGATTCCGCTGTATACCGCCGAGTGTGGCGAGTGCCTGTTCTGCAAGAGCGGCAAGACCAACCTGTGCGTGGCCGTGCGTGCCACCCAGGGCAAGGGCGTGATGCCCGATGGCACCAGCCGTTTCAGCTACAACGGCGAGCCGATCCATCACTACATGGGGTGTTCCACTTTCAGCGAATACACCGTGGTGGCCGAAGTGTCGCTGGCGAAGATCAACCCGGAAGCGAACCCGGAACACGTCTGCCTGCTCGGTTGCGGCGTCACCACCGGCATCGGCGCGGTGCACAACACCGCCAAGGTGCAGGAAGGCGACAGCGTGGCCGTGTTCGGCCTGGGTGGCATCGGCCTGGCGGTGATCCAGGGCGCGCGCCAAGCCAAGGCTGGACGCATCATCGCGGTGGACACCAATCCGTCCAAGTTCGATCTGGCGCGGGAGTTCGGTGCCACCGACTGCATCAACCCGAAGGACTTCGACAAGCCGATCCAGCAGGTCATCGTTGAAATGACCACCTGGGGCGTGGACCACAGCTTCGAGTGCATCGGCAACGTCAACGTGATGCGTGCCGCGCTGGAATGCGCGCACCGTGGCTGGGGCCAGAGCGTGGTCATCGGCGTGGCCGGCGCGGGCCAGGAAATTTCCACGCGCCCGTTCCAGCTGGTCACCGGCCGTACCTGGAAGGGCACGGCGTTCGGTGGCGTCAAGGGCCGCAGCCAGCTGCCGGGCATGGTGGAAGACGCGATGAAGGGCGATATTGAACTGGCGCCGTTCGTCACCCATACGATGGGCCTGGAGAGCATCAACGACGCCTTCGATCTGATGCACGAAGGCAAGTCGATCCGCTCGGTCGTCCATTTCTGATCACGGTGGGGTGGCCTGGCTGATGCCGGCCGCCCCGGGAGAAACATCATGGAACGCATTGAACGGCATGCCTGTGAAGGTGGCTGGCAGGAGGTGTACCAGCACCATTCGCAGGTGCTGGACTGCATGATGAAGTTCGCGGTCTACCTGCCGCCGCAGGCGGTCGATCGCCGCCTGCCGGTGCTGTACTGGTTGAGCGGGCTGACCTGCAACGAACAGAATTTCATCACCAAGGCCGGCGCGCAGCGGCATGCCGCCGAACACGGCATCATCCTGGTGGTGCCCGATACCAGCCCGCGTGGCGACAACGTGGCCGATGCGGAAGGTTACGACCTGGGCAAGGGTGCTGGGTTCTATCTGAACGCCACGCAGGAACCGTGGGCGACGCATTACCGCATGCACGACTACGTGGTGGATGAACTGCCGGCGCTGATTGAAGCGCATTTTCCGGTCACCGGGCGCCGTGGCATCAGCGGGCATTCGATGGGCGGGCATGGTGCGCTGGTGCTGGCGCTGCGCAATCCCGGTCGTTACCACAGCGTATCGGCGTTTTCGCCGATCGTCGCGCCCAGCCAGGTACCTTGGGGTGAGAAGGCATTCACCGCCTACCTTGGGGAAGACCGGGCGAAATGGGCGCAGTGGGATGCCAGTGCGCTCATTGCCGGTGCCAGCGAGCGCCTGCCGCTGCTGATCGACCAGGGCGACGCCGACGAATTCCTGGGGGGGCAGCTGCAGCCGCAACGCCTGCAGGCCGCCTGCGAAGCCGTGGGCCATCCGCTGCAGTTGCGCATGCAGCCCGGCTACGACCACAGCTATTACTTCATCGCCAGCTTCATCGGCGACCACATCGCCCACCACGCCCGCTGAAAAAATGGGGGACGGAGGTGGTTAATTACAGATAACCACCTCCGTCCCCCTCCATTCAGTCTTCTTCGGCGGCAGCTTCGCGGCCCTGCTGGCGGATCAACGCTTCCTCGCGCGCATCGTTGATGGCATGCCGCACGCTGTCCAGGTCGATGGTCGATTCATCGTGCACGAAGGTGCCGGTCAGTTCGCTTTCCGGCCGCAGTTCGCCGGCTTCGAACAATGCCCACATTTCCTCGCCGTACCAGGTGTCCAGCAGCTCCGGCGCGAAGCGGCCCAGGTAGGCGGTGAGGTTATTGACGTCGCGCAGCAGCATCGTCCGCGCGGCATTGTTGCCGCCGGCACTCACCACCTGCGGGAAATCGATGACCACCGGCCCGTCCGGGCCGACCAGCACGTTGTACGGCGACAGATCGCCATGGATCAGGCCGCAGCAGAGCATGCGCACCACCTGGCGGACCAGCACCCGGTGAAACTCGCGCGCCTGGTCCGGCTCCAGTTCCACTTCGCCAAGGCGGGCTGCGGAAAAACCCTCGGCATCGGTGACCAGTTCCATCACCAGCACGCCATGGAAGTAGCCGTGGGGCTCGGGAACACGCACGCCTGCATCGCGCAGCTGGTACAGGGCGTCCACTTCGGTGTTCTTCCAGGTCGCTTCCTGCTGCCTGCGGCCGTACTTGCTGGCCTTGCCGACCGCGCGCGCCTCGCGGCTGCCTCGCACCTTGCGCCCTTCCTGGTACTGCACGCGCTGCTGGAAGCTGCGCTGTGCCATGTCCTTGTAGACCTTCGCGCAACGCACCTCATCGCCACTGCGCACCACGTACACGGCCGCTTCCTTGCCGCTCTTGAGCGGGCGCAGCACCTCATCGATCACGCCGTCTTCGATCAGCGCCTGCAAGCCTTCGGGGGTCTTCACGTAACCTCGGTAATGCGGCAGGCACCCAGGGCCTGCGCGGGGCGGGAATTGTCGCATCCAAACCAGGGGGACGGAGGTGGTTAATTCCAGATAACTGCCTCCGTCCCCCTTTTTTTCCCATTTTTCGGGTCAGCGGACTTCGCGCAGTTCCCAGTGGTGGCCGGCCAGCAGGCGCATGCGCTGCTTGAACACGTCACTGTTGAGCGAGGTGGTCACCTGCAGCTTGATGCGCAGGTCGTCCTGTGTGCCGACCACGCTGGCGCCGGGGTCGGTGACGCCCCACTGGTCTTCCACCGCATCCGGATCCGGCTGCCGGGCGCGCCATTTTTCAAACAGCGAGGTGCTGGCCAATGCCGCCTGCAGTTCTTCGGCGAAGCCCTGTGCGCTGCTGGAATGGAAGGACAGGTCGGGGTCGTTGCCGCGTGCCTTGGAAGGATCCGGCAGGCTGACATAGTAAGTGGTCATTCGTATCTCCGTTTCAGTGCTGCGAAGCGTTGCAGGGCCAAGGTGCAGGCGGCGTGCAGAAGCAGCCCGCACCGATGGCTGGGCGCGGTGCGGCGGTCCTCATTCGAAGCGATGGGGTCCATCGGCGAAGCCCACGGTGATGGCGCCCTTGCCGACATTGACCATGCCGGTCAGGCTCATCACCGATTCCAGTACCTGCACGCCATGGTCGGCACACAGGCGCTTGAGCTCGGCATAGCCGGGCAGGCCGCGCAGTTCCTCCAGCTCGCCGCCGTAGCTCACGCACACGGCCGGCGTCATCAGCCCGGCGCGCACGCGCTGGCCCACCACGTCGAACAGCTTGGCCACGGCATTGTCGAACCCCTTGATCTTGGCGACAGGTCCTGTGTCGCCGCGGTAGCCGTGCAGCACCGGCTTGATGTCCAGCGCGCTGCCGAGCGCGGCGCTCAGCAGGCCGACGCTGCGGTCGCCCTTGTGCCGTGCCCGCGCACGCATGTAGTACAGATCGCGGGTGATCATGTAGCCGTGTACGTTGCTGGCCAGTTCTTCCAGCCGCTCGCGGATCTGCTGCACGCTGGCGCCGCTGTCGCGCAGGCGCACCGCCTCCACCGCGGTCACCGCCTGCGCCGCGAACAGGTTCTGGGTGTCGATCACGCGCAGTGCGAAGGGCGAGTTGAAACCTGCCGCCTGGCGCACCGGCTTGTAGTCATTGAGGATCGCGAAGCTGGCCTGCAGCGCGTTGTCGTGGATGGGGCTGCGGGTCCTGGTGATGGTCATGCAGAACACGTGGTCGTAATCGATGACCAGGCGTTCCAGGAACAGGTCGCGGATCTGCTGCACGCTGAAGGGAATGGTTTCCGCCTCCGCGCCATGTTCGGCGACATGCGCGTGCAGGAAACTCAGCGTGGCCTGTTCGTCGCGGTGGTCGGCCAGCATGGCTTCGCCGATGCGCACGGTGATGGGCAGCAGGACGATGCGATGCTGGGCGATGAAATCCTGCGGTAGATCGCAGGCGGAGTCCACGACAATTCCGATGCGCATCCTGTTTGCCCCCTCCAGGCAGGGTGTAGGTCCGAAAAGTGTGAAAGCTGTCCCAAATCCGATCCGATTGCCTGACCGCGCTTCACCCCGTCGGCCGGTTGCGCTGGATCGCGATCGGCAATCCAGCCGCCCGCGCCCATTCCCCGCGCTGTGGCAGGCCGGGATCGGCAAGCACGGCCTGCATCAGCCCGTGTGCCTCGTTGCCCCAGTACAGCTCGTCGTCGATGGCCAGGGTGGGTACCCCGAACACGCCTGCGGCAATTGCCGCATCGGTGTTGTCGCGCAGCTGCTGCTTGACTGCCGGGGCGGCCACCGCTGTGGCCACATCAGCCACGTCCAGCATGGCGCCGGGCAGTGCCAGTGCCTGCGGTGTATCGCCGGCGTGGCCGTCGCGCCATATCCAGTTGAACAGGACATCCACCGCCGCCTGGCTGCCACCGGCGGCCAGGCACAGCCGCAGCGCCGCCAGCGGATTGAAGGGGTGGCCGGGCGGAAAGCGCAGTGTCACGCCCTGCTGCTGCGCCTGCCACAGTGCCTGGCGGTAGATGAAGCGGCGCTTGGCCGGAATCTCGGCCGGGCCGAGGTTGCCCAGATGGGCCAGTACCGCGCCGAGGGCGATGGGGACGGGACTGATCTGCTCGAACTGCGGCAGCTGCCTGAGCTGCTGCCAGTGCAGATAGGCGAACGGCGAAACGAAATCGAAATACCAGCGCAGGTTCATGACCGCTCCCGGAAGCATGGATCGCTTCGCCGATGATGCCCCACGCGGGCCGCCGGCGCGAACGCCGGCAGGCTGCACTGGCTAGCGCCCGTAGGCGCGTGGCTGGTCGCCCGCAGGCGCCAGGTAGCGATCGCGCAGTTCGGTCTGTCGCGAGCGCATCGGCATGGCGCGCCCGCCCAGCCAGACCTGTTCGGCATAGTGCGCCACATCCAGCGGGTCGCCTTCCCACAGCACCAGGTCGGCCAGCTTGCCCGGTTCGATGCTGCCGATGCGGTCGCCCACGCCCATCGCCTGCGCCGGCACGCGGGTCAGGCCCGCCAGGCCATCGGCCCATGGCAGCCCGTGCGCCACCGCGTTGCCGGCCAGTTGCCGCACCTTGCGTGCGTTGTGCGAGGCATCGCCGCTCTGCGCGAAGCTGACCTTCACCCCGGCCGCATGCAGCCGCGCGGCATTCTCCAGCGTGGCACCGATCTGGTCGAAGGTGTTGGGCAGGTTGCCCAGCGCATCCACGAACACCGGTACATCGGCAC
>JAFAFF010000136.1 GCA_023423605.1 Pseudomonadota bacterium | reverse complement strand
GCGCCGCCAACCGCGCCACGGCCGGCAACCCCGGCGCCGGTGCCGAGACCGCTCGCCGCGCCGCCGGCGGAGGCCGGCCCGATCCGCAGCACCGGGCCAGCACCGGTGGCGCCAGCGCAGAGCACGGCGCCGGCCAAGGTCTACGACCGTGATGGGCGGATCATTCCGGGCGTCAAGCCGGCGGGCCAGAACCGCGTGTTCGATTCGCGCACCGGGCGCTACTACGACAGTGTTCCACAGGGTGCGGATGCGCGCGTCAAGCCCTGACGCCGCGCCGGTAACGGGCATGGGATGAGGCCATGGGCCGCCGCCGCACCGCGGGGCGGTGGCTCAGTCCGGAATGGGCAATACCGAGGTTTCCTTCACTTCTTCCATGACGATGTAGCTCTTGGATTCGCGCACATGGGGCAGCGTGAGCAGCGTGCTGCCCAGCAGCTTGCGGTAGGACGCCATTTCGCTTATGCGCGCCTTGATGAGGTAATCGAAGTCCCCCGATACCAGGTGGCATTCCAGCACGTTGGGCAGCTTCAGCGCGGCGCGGCGGAACTCCTCGAAGATGTCGCCGGACTTGTAAGCCAGGCTGATTTCCACGAACACCAGCAGGCTGGCCTTGAGCGCGGCCGGGTCCAGGTGCGCGTGGTAGCCGGTGATGATTCCCTCGCGCTCCAGCCGGCGCACGCGTTCGGTGCATGGGGTGGTGGACAGCCCGACGCGCTCGCCCAGTTCGGTGAACGATATCCGCCCCTCTGCCTGCAGCACGCGGAGGATTTTCCTGTCGATCTTGTCCAGTTCGCGGACGCGCGGTGCCATGGCATCGCCTCGGGCGTGTGAATAACAGGGGAATATCCTGCCGCGCTTTCAAAAATCGCGCAATTGCACTGGGAGACGGTGTCTATACTTCCCCGATTGTGGTCCCGGCGCGCGCCCGCGCAGGGAATGATCGTGTTGGAGAATCACATGCGCGTTCTCATCCTCGGTAGCGGTGTCATCGGCACCACCAGTGCTTGGTACCTGCGCCAGGCAGGCTTTGATGTCACCGTGGTGGACCGCCAGCCGGGCCCGGCGCTGGAGACCAGCTTCGCCAACGCCGGCCAGCTGTCGTTCGGCTATACCTCGCCGTGGGCGGCGCCGGGCGTGCCGAGGAAGGCCATCGGCTGGCTGTTCGAAAAACATGCGCCGCTGGCGATCCGGCCGGGCATGGACCTGGCGCAGTACCGCTGGCTGTGGCAGATGCTGCGCAACTGCACGCATGAGCGCTACGCCATCAACAAGGCACGCATGGTGCGCATGTCCGAATACAGCCGCGACTGCCTGAACCAGCTGCGTGCGGAAACGGGCATCGATTACGAAGGCCGTGATCTCGGCACCACCCAGTTGTTCCGTACCCAGCAGCAGCTGGACGCGTCGGCGCAGGATATCGAGGTGCTCTCGCAGTACGGGGTGCCGTATGAAGTGCTGGACCGTGCCGGGATCGTCCGCGCCGAACCGGCACTTGCGCATGTGGACGGGCTGGTGGGTGCGCTGCGGTTGCCGCGTGACCAGACCGGCGATTGCCAGCTGTTCACCCGTCGGCTGGCGGCCATGGCCGCCGAAGCCGGCGTGGAGTTCCGCTACGACGTGGATATCGCCGGCGTGGAGCATGATGGCGACCGCATCACCGGCGTGCGCGTGGGCGGCCGGCTGGAGACCGCGGACCGTTACGTGGTGGCGCTGGGCAGTTACTCGCCGGCGCTGGTGGCGCCGCTGGGCCTGGACCTGCCGGTGTACCCGCTGAAGGGCTACTCGCTGACGCTGCCGATCACCGATCCGGCAATGGCACCGACCTCCACGATCCTGGATGAAAGCTACAAGATCGCCATCACCCGTTTCGACAACCGCATCCGCGTAGGCGGCATGGCCGAGGTGGCCGGCTTCGATCTGTCGTTGTCGCCACGCCGCCGCCAGACCCTGGAAATGGTGGTGCGCGACCTGTACCCGAAGGGCGGCGACCTGTCGCGCGCCGAATTCTGGACCGGCCTGCGCCCGGCGACGCCGGACGGTACGCCGGTGGTTGGCGCCACGCCGCTGCGCAACCTGTTCCTCAATACCGGCCATGGCACCCTGGGCTGGACCATGGCCTGCGGTTCCGGACGCTACCTGGCCGACCTGATGAGCGCGCGCCAGCCGCAGATCAGTACCGAGGGGCTGGACATCTTCCGGTATGGTGGCAAGGTTTCGAGCGCGCACATGGAGAGCCGCGAATGCGCCCTGCACGTGCGTTGATCGACCTGGAAGCATTGCGCGGCAACTACCGCCTGGCCCGCGAACTGGGCGGCGGCAAGGCGCTGGCGGTGGTCAAGGCCGACGCATATGGCCATGGCGCGGTGCGCTGCGCGCAGGCGCTGGAGGGCGAGGCCGACGGCTTTGCGGTGGCCACCATCGAGGAAGCACTGGAGCTGCGCGCTGCCGGCATCAGCGCGCCGATCCTGCTGCTGGAAGGTTTCTTCGAAGCCAGCGAACTGCCGCTGATCGTCGAGCACGATCTGTGGACCGCGGTGGCTTCGGCGTGGCAGGTGGATGCGCTCACGGCTTTCGCCGCTTCGCGCCCGCTTGTGGTCTGGCTGAAGCTGGACAGCGGCATGCACCGGCTGGGCCTGGACGTGGGGGCTTTCCGTGCCGCCCACGTGCGGCTTTCCGCGCTGGCGCATGTACAGCGCATCGTGATGATGACCCATTTCGCGCGTGCCGATGAACTGGACAGCGAGCGCACCCACGAACAGGCGGCGGTGTTCGCCGATGCCATTGCCGGGCTGGAAGGCGAGACCAGTGTGTGCAACTCGCCCGCGCTGCTGGGCTGGCCGGACGTGCGCAGCGACTGGGTGCGTCCCGGCCTGATGCTGTACGGGGCCAATCCGTTGCCCGAGGATTCGGCTACCACTGCGCGGTTGCGGCCGGTGATGAACATGCGTTCGCAGGTGATCGCCGAGCGCTGGATCGATGCCGGTGAACCGGTGGGCTATGGCGCGCGGTTCGTGGCCCGGGAACGGACCCGGGTGGGCGTGGTGGCCATGGGC
>JAFAFF010000121.1 GCA_023423605.1 Pseudomonadota bacterium | reverse complement strand
GGCCTACCAGGTACGCAACCAGCAGGTGTTCGCGCGGAAATGGCAGCACGCGCTGCAGGCCCAGCCGGTGGTCGGCAACGTGCCATCCCCCGCGCTGCTGCACCGCCAGCAGCGCCAGATACTGGTGCTGGATGAGGAAGTACCGCAGCCTTCGCGCGATTCGGCGTCGCTGCGGCAGTTCAACCTCATCCGGTTGCTGTTGCAGGAAGGCGCCCACGTGGTGTTCGTGCCGACCCGGCGCGAACATGCCGGCGATGCCACCGAAGCACTGCAGAAGCTTGGCGTCGAAGTCTGGTACGCGCCGTTCCTGCAGAACCTCGCCAGCTGGCTGCGTGCCAACGGACCACGCTTCGACGTGGTGATGATGGTGCGCCATCACCTGGCCCATGAATGCCTGCCGCTGCTGGAACGGTTCGCGCCGAAGGCACGGCGGGTGTTCGACACCGTGGACCTGCACTACCTGCGTGAGCAGCGCGGTGCCCAGCTTGCGGGTGATCCGGCCCTGCTGCGCAGCGCTGGACGCACGCGCGCCAGCGAACTGGAGGTCATGCAGCGCTGCGATGTGACCGTGCTGGTCAGTGCAGCCGAGCAGCAACAACTCCGCCAGGACGCCCCGCAGGTACGGGTGGAACTGATCTCCAACCTGCATGATATCGCCGGTGCCGGGGCGCCCTTCGTGCAGCGTCGTGACCTGGTGTTCGTCGGTGGGTTCCGGCATCCACCGAACCTGGACGCTATGCTGTGGTTCATCAGCGAGGTATTCCCGCTGATCCGCGCGCGCCTGCCTGCGGTGAGGCTCCATTGCATTGGCGCGGGCGCGCCGCAGAGCCTGCTCGCACTGGCCGCCGGGCAGCCTGGCGTGTACATGCATGGTTTCGTCGAAGATATCGTTCCGTACATGGACGAGATGCGTATCGCCGTCGCGCCATTGCGCTTCGGTGCCGGCGTGAAAGGCAAGATCAACCTGAGCATGGCGCACGGCCAGCCCGTGGTCGGCACGACCTGCGCGGTGGAAGGCATGCATGTGCGGGACGGTGACGATGCGCTGGTGGCCGACGACGCGCAGGCATTCGCCGACGCCGTGGTGCGGCTGCATGATGACCAGGCCCTCTGGGAACGACTGTCTGCCGCGGGCCTGGCGAATGTCGCCGCGCATTTTTCGGCCGATGCCGCGCGCAGCAGCGTGCGCCGCACGTTCTTCGACTGAACTACGGTTCGCGTACACCTGCCTGGCGCACGCGCGCTTCGAAGGCATCCAGTTCGGGCAGGGTCGGCTGCAGTTGCCGCGCGCGTTCCGCCGCGCGTCGTGCGAAGTCCATATCGCCGCGACCCAGGCGCTCGCTGCCCACGGCCAGCCAACGCTCGGCCAGCCGCCTGCGGGCCTGGCCCAGGCCGGTATCGGTCGGTGACAGCGTCTGCCACGCCTGCAGGCAGCCACCGGCCGCCTCCACCCGGTCCTGCCGCAGCGCGTCCTCGAAACAACGTCCGGTGGCAGGCAACAACCGGATCGCAGCCTCCTGCACCCGGCGGTCGCGCGGCGCCAGTGCCTGGGCCTCACGCAATGCATCGTATGCACTGTTGCCTGGCGGCGTGAGGAAACGCCCCTGCGCTTCCGCATCGGCCACACGTGCAAGCAGCCGCGTCAGTTCGCCGCCCTGCGCCGCCCGGGACCGCGCGGGGCCATCCAGTGCCTTGCGTGCCGCCTGCGCACGCTGCAGATCCTGGCGGGCGATACCCAGCTCACGCGTGCCGGCACCCAGTTGCCCGGCCTGCGCCAGGCGCTCTTCGGCCGCTTCGAACCGGAAATCGCGTGCCAGCCGCCGGCTGTCCTGCAGCAGGCTGGCGGCTATGCGGTCGCGCAGCGCAAGCACGCTGCCATCATCAGGAGCCGCCTGCAACGCCGGTTGCAGCCGTTCCATCGCCATGCCCGGCTGGCCGCGGCGCAGCGCCGCGCCTGCCCTGCGCACCCTCGACTCCAGCGCGCGCGACAGCGCTTCCTGGCTGGCCGGCAGCTCAGCGTGCCCCGGGTCATACCCGCGTGCACGGCGCAGCAGCCCGGCCGCCTCGACCACCTCGCCACGGTCGCTGGCCAGGCGGGCGCGCGCGAGCAGATCGCTGAGCGCATCCTCGCGCGCCTCCAGCGCCTGCACGTCGTCCGGTCGCAGGTCCAGCACGCGGCGCAGCAACGGCAACGCACTGGCATCATCGTCATCCAGGCGTCCTTCCTGCAGCGCCATCCGCGCCTGGCGCAGCAGCGAGTCCACCCCCGCGCCCGCCGCCTGCAGCTCGCGCAACCGCCGTGCCAGCGCGTCGCTGCTGCGTCGGGGCACCTGCAGCTCGCGCGCCAGCGCCAATGCCTGCGTCGCCCGTTCCACATCACCGCTGCGCAGTGCAGCCTCCGCCGCCTGCACTGCGGCCGTGCCCGTCCGCTGCAGGCCGGCGCGCGCTTCGATGCGGTCACCGTCCAGCGCCAGCGCAGCCTGGAACAGTTCGCGCGCACCGCTGCCGTCGGCAGCGCTCAGGCGGCCGGCGGCCAGTGCGGCATCGGCCTGTTCCAGCATCTGCTCGATGCGTGGCTCGTTCCAGAACCAGTCCGCCAGCGGGCGTCGCACCAGCATCAGGCCGACGAAGAGCACCGCCGCCGTCAGCAGCGCCCAGCGCCAGATCCGCCGCGCGTGGCGCGCCTGCAGCCACCACCAGCGCCCTTCGCGACGCATGCGCTGCAGTACATCGGGGCCATGCTCATGTTCGGGCCGGGCGGATCTGTGCATGTGCGAAGCCTAGCCCCGGCGCCGTGAAGCTCAGCCGAGCCGGCGCGCCATGTGGACACCCGGCAGCGCATCCAGCTTGCCCATCAGGGCCGACAGCTGGTCGAAATCACTGACCTTCAGGCGCAGGCGCAGGTGCGCACGGCCACTGTCGCGCACGTTGTCGCTGTGGATGTCGAGCACATACGCTTCCTCCTGCGCGATCAGGTTGGTGATGTCCTTCAACAGCCAGCGGCGGTCCACCGCATCCACCACCACGTCCACTTCATATCCGCTTCCGGCGTGGCCCCACTCCACCGGCAGGATGCGCTGCGGGTTGGCCGCCGACAGCCTGGCCAGCGATGCACAATCAACACGGTGCACGGTGACGCCACGGCTGCGGGTGAGGTAGCCGACGATCGGTTCGCCGGCAACGGGCTGGCAGCAGCGGGCCAGTTGCACCAGCAGGTTGCCCACGCCCTGTACCGTGAACGTGTTCCGGCCCAGGCTTTCGCGCCGCGCGGTGGGCCGTGGCAGCGCAGGTGGCGCTGCGGGCTGGCTGGCCGCGCGCTCGGCTTCCAGCAGCGCGCGGCTGACCTGGTTGGGGCCGGTATCGCCCAGCGCGACCTGGATGTACAGGTCATCCACGCCTTCGGCATGGAACTTCTTCAGTACCGTGGCAAGGTCGGCCTGCGCCAGCCCCAGCCGTTTGAGCTCGCGTTCCAGCAGTTCGCGGCCGGCCTGCACGTTGCGCGCACGGTCCAGCTTGTGGAACCAGTTGCGCACCTTCTCGCGCGAACGGTTGCTGGCCAGGTAACCATTGGCCGGCAGCAGCCAGTCGCGGCGCGGATCGGCTTCCCTGGCGGTCAGGATTTCCACACGGTCGCCGCTGCGCAGCCGGTAGGTCAGCGGCACGATGCGGCCATTGACCTTCGCACCGCGGCACCGGTGTCCCACCATGGTGTGCACGTGGTATGCGAAATCCAGCGGCGTGGCGCCCTGTGGCAGGTCCATCACCTCGCCCTTCGGGCTCAGCGCGTAGACACGGTCCTCGGTGAGTTCGGCTTCAAGCGCACCTGCCAGTTCGCCGCCGGCGGCGTCCTGCGCCTGCTCCAGCAGCTGCCGCATCCAGGTGATCTTGCGGTCGAACGCCTTCTCCGCGCCCTTGCCGCCCTCCTTGTATTTC
>JAFAFF010000006.1 GCA_023423605.1 Pseudomonadota bacterium | reverse complement strand
CCTGTGCCGGTGCTGGGCCAGGAAGGTTTCGATGACGCGCTCAGCGCGCGCATCGGCTGGCTGGCGGACCAGAAGATCGGCCACGCCCACATCCGCATCAGTCCGGACGATCTCGGCGCGATCGACGTGCGCCTGCAGATGGACGGCGACCGGGTCCACGCCAGTTTCAGCAGCCCGCACGTGGACGTCCGCCACGCCCTGGAAAGCAGCCTGCCGCGCTTGCGTGAACTGCTCGGCGAACAGGGCTTCCAGCTGGCCCATGCCGATGTCGGCCAGCATGCACAGGGCGGCGCGTCATCGTCCGGCAACGGCCATGGCAGCGGCGACGGCGGCGGCCTGGACAGCGATCCGGCGCCCGGCGAAGTCACCGTCTCCGCCGCGCAGCTGATCCGCCAGCGCGGCATCCTCGACGCCTACGCCTGACCCCAGCATCGTAGAGCCGGGCTCTGCCCGGCTGGGGCATTGCCGCGTAGCGGGGCAGAGCCCCGCTCTACCCGCCCCCCCCATACCGGGTCTGGAGCCAAAGCCCCCTTGTTGTTCAAGGGGGCGCGCCGACAGGCGCGGGGATAAGGAGGAATGCGCGGGCAAGCCGGCAGCGCCGGATTGCCTGCCGTCAACAATCCGCCACGCTGCGGTTGCCTCCCCCGGCACGCCTCTTGCATGTGCCTGCGGGCAACCTCCAGGAGCTTCCCGTGGCCGCAGCCGCCGATAAAACCCAGACTTCCGCCAGCAAGGACACGGCCACCGCGCCGCGCCGCCGCCTGCCCCTGATCGCCGCGCTTGTCGCGGTCGCGGTCGCCCTTGCCGGTGGCGGCGCCTGGTACTTCACGCAGGCCGCGCACATCGAAGGCGATGGCAAGGCGGCCGGCAAGCCGAAGGCCCCGCCCGCGCCGGCCCGCTACTTCCCGCTGGATCCGGCGTTCGTGGTCAACCTCAACGGCCCCATCGACGGCCCGCGCTACCTGCAGGTGGAAGTGCAGCTGATGACCCGCGACGCCAACGCGCTGGAAGCGATCAGGACCCATGCCCCCGCACTGCGCGCACGCCTGCTGATGCTGTTCTCGCAGGTGTCCCCGGAACAGATCGCCGACCGCACCGGCAAGGAGAAGCTGCAGGCCGATGCCCTGGCGGAAGTGCGCAAGGTACTGGTGGCCGAAACCGGTACTCCGGGCGTCGACGACCTGCTGTTCACCAGTTTCGTGACCCAGTAAAGGGCCTGCGATGAACGATCTGCTCTCACAGGACGAAATCGATGCGCTGCTGCACGGCGTGGACAGCGGCGCCGTGGCCATGGAGCCGGAAGGCCCTGCCCCGGGCGAAGCGCGCTCGTACGATTTCGCCAGCCAGGACCGCATCATCCGCGGCCGCATGCCCACCCTGGAAATGGTCCATGAGCGCTTCGCGCGCCTGTGGCGCATCGGCCTGTTCAACCTGATCCGCCGCTCGGCGGAACTGTCCGTGCGTGGCATCGAACTGCTGAAGTTCAACGATTACATGCACTCGCTGTATGTGCCCACCAACCTCAACCTGATCCGCTTCAAGCCGCTGCGCGGCACCGGGCTGATCGTGTTCGAGCCGACCCTGGTGTTCGCCATCGTCGACAACTTCTTCGGTGGCGACGGCCGTTACCCCACCCGCATCGAAGGCCGTGAGTTCACCGCCACCGAAATGCGCGTCATCCACCTGCTGCTGAAGCAGACCTTCGCCGACCTGCGCGAAGCCTGGGCACCAGTGATGGACGTGGATTTCGAATACATCAATTCGGAAATCAACCCGCATTTCGCCAACATCGTCACCCCACGCGAGTACGTGGTGGTCTGCCGCCTGCACGTGGAACTGGACGGCGGTGGCGGCGACATCCACGTCACCCTGCCTTATTCCATGCTCGAACCGATCCGCGAACTGCTGGATGCCGGCATCCAGAGCGACCGCAACGACCGTGACGAAAGCTGGGGCCAGACCCTGCGCGAACAGCTGGATGTCGCCGAAGTCACCGTGTCCAGCGTGCTGGCCACCCGGCGCATGAGCCTGCGCGACCTGACCCGCCTGAAGGTCGGCGACGTGCTGCCCATCGAGCTGCCCGCCCAGGTACCGGTGTGCGTGGAAGACATTCCGATATTCACCGGCCAGTTCGGCGTGGCCAATGGCATGAACGCCGTGAAGATCACCGCTACCCATCCGCCGGGCACGCGCCAGCGCGTACCGGTCATCCAGGACGACCCGCAATGAACGAATTCGACGACAATGCACCCACGCCTGCCCAGTTCGACACCCTGCTGGCCGACGATGCCCAGTCCCCCGACCTGAACCTGGACGTCATCCTCGACGTGCCGGTAACCCTGTCGCTGGAAGTCGGTCGCGCCCGCCTGCCCATCCGCAACCTGCTGCAGCTCAACCAGGGCTCGGTGGTGGAACTGGAACGCGGGGCCGGCGAATCGCTGGACGTGTTCGTCAACGGCACCCTGATCGCGCACGGCGAAGTGGTGGTGATCAATGACCGTTTCGGCGTGCGCCTGACCGATGTGGTCAGTCCCAGCGAGCGGATCCGGAGACTGCGTTGAGCCCGCTGCTGTTCATCGCCACCGCCCAGGCCGCCGGCAAGGGCGCCGTCCAGGTGGGCCAGCACGCGCCTACTACGCCCGGACTTTTCGGTGCGGTGATCGCGCTGCTGGCCGTGCTGGCGCTGGTGGTCGGCCTCGGCTGGCTGCTCAAGCGCATGCCCGGCAGTGGCTTCCGCGCACCGGAGGGCATGAAGCTGGTGTCCAGCATCGCCGTCGGTGCCAGGGAGCGCGTGGTGGTGCTGGAAGTGAACGGTGAACAGATGCTGCTGGGCGTGACCGCCGGCGGCATCAGCCACCTGCATACGCTGGAAACGCCGCTGCCGCCGCCCGCGCCCATGCGCGTGCCGGAACTGAAGAACCTGCCCAACTTCGCCCAGCTGCTCCAGCAGCGGCTGCGCAAGGATACGTAACATGCATGTGATCGCCTCTATCCGCGCCGGCCAGCGACCGGCGCCCACCGTGTGGACGGCGCGGGCGCTGCTGCTGGTGCTCCTGCTGCTGCCGGTGCTGGCCTTCGCCGCGCCGGCAACGCCGCTGCCGGACGTCAACGTCGGCCGCATCGGCGGGCAACCGGTGAGCCTGCCGCTGCAGACCCTGCTGCTGATGACGGCTATCACCCTGATCCCGTCGATGCTGCTGGTGCTGACGGCGTTCACCCGCATCATCGTGGTGCTGGCGCTGCTGCGCCAGGCACTGGGCACCGGCCAGACACCCTCCAACCAGGTGCTGCTGGGGCTGGCGCTGTTCCTCACCGCGATGATCATGCTGCCCACCTGGGACAAGGCATGGAGCACCGGCATGGCACCCTATCTCAACGGCGAGATCGACTTCCAGAGCGCCTGGTCGCTGACCACCCAGCCCCTGCGCGCCTTCATGCTGGCACAGATCCGTGAAACCGACCTGATGACCTTCGCCGGCATCGCCGGCCACGGCACCTATGCCAGCCCGGATGCGATTCCGTTCCCCGTGCTGGTGGCCTCCTTCGTCACCAGCGAACTGAAGACCGCCTTCGAGATCGGCTTCCTGATCTTCATCCCGTTCGTGATCATCGACCTGGTGGTCGCCAGCGTGCTGATGTCGATGGGCATGATGATGCTGTCGCCGATGCTGGTGTCCGCGCCGTTCAAGATCCTGCTGTTCGTGCTGGTCGATGGCTGGGTGCTCACCGTGGGCACGCTGGCGGCCAGCTTCAACGCCTCCTGACCCTTCCCGCTCGCCGCGCGGGCACCCGAACGCGCCCGCCACAGGAAACGCCCATGTCACCCGAACTTGCCTTGACCGAACTGCGCGGTGGCCTCATGGCCACGCTGTGGGTGGCCGGCCCGCTGCTGCTCACCGTCCTGGTGGTGGGCGTGGTGGTCGGCATCGTGCAGGCCGCCACCCAGCTCAACGAGCCCACCATCGCCTTCGTCGCCAAGGCCGCCGCGCTGACTGCGGTGCTGTTCGCGCTGGGCAGCCTGCTGCTGGGGCACATGGTGGAGTTCACCACGCTGCTGTTCCAGCGTATCCCGCACCTGATCGGCTAGGCCCGGCCCGATGGATCCGGCGACCCAGATGGCCGCCGACGGCCTGCAGGCCTTCGGCATGATCGGCGACACGCTGTGGACCGTGCTGCGCATAGGCGCGATGGTCATGGCGATGCCGTTGATCGGCACCCGTGCGGTTCCGTCGCGGGTGAAGGTGCTGCTGGCGGCCACGCTGTCCATCGCGCTGGCGCCGATCCTGCCGCCGGTGCCGGCGTGGACCGGCTTCGATGCCGCCACCGTGCTGACCATCTTCCGCGAGCTGGTGGTCGGGGTGACCATCGGCTTCATGTTGCGGCTGGTGTTCGAAGCCGGCGCGCTGGCGGGCGAGCTGATCGCGCAGGGCACCGGCCTGGCCTTCGCCCAGATGGCCGACCCGATGCGTGGCGGCAGCTCGGGCGTGATCGGCCAGTGGTTCTACCTGATGTTCGGCCTGCTGTTCTTCACTGCCAACGGCCATCTGGCGTTGATTTCGCTGCTGGTGGACAGCTACCGTGCGCTGCCGATCGGCATGGCGTTGCCGGATGCACACGCGCTGGCCGCCACCGCGCCGACGTTCCTGCTCAGCGTGCTGCGCGGCGGGGTATCGCTCGCCCTGCCGCTGATCGTGGCGATGCTGGCGGTGAACCTGGCCTTCGGTGCGCTGGCGCGCGCAGCACCGGCGTTGAATCCCATCCAGCTCGGCCTGCCGGTGTCGCTGCTGCTGGGCCTGTCGCTGCTGGCGGTGATGGCCGGTGAAATGGGCCCGCCGGTACAGCGCCTGTTCGACGCCGCCTTCGAGGCCGCCGGCTCCGTGGTGAGGTAGAGCCGGGCTCTGCCCGGCTGGAACGCCGCGATCGCCCAGCGGGGCAGAGCCCCGCTCTACGTGTCCCGCGGCGCACGCGCCGGAACGGTTCTTGCATGGAACGCAGGATTCCTCCTGGTCCTGCGCGCGATGTCCGAGAACGAAGACGGCGGCGAGAAAACCGAACAACCTACCGAAAAACGCCTGCGCGAGGCCCGTGAACAGGGCAACATCCCGCGCTCGCGTGAACTGGCCACCGCCGCGGTGTTCGGCGGTGGCGTGCTGGCCATGATGGGCACCGGCGGCATGCTGGCGCGCGGTGCCGCCGACTGGTTGAAGCAGGCGCTGCAGCCCGATCTTTCCGTACGCCAGCACCCAGCGGAACTGTTCGGCCACTTCGGCGACCTGTTCCTGCGCCTGCTGCTGGTGATCTCCCCGCTGGTGCTGGTGTGCCTGCTGGCCAGCTTCCTGGCGCCGGTGGTGATGGGCGGCCTGCGCTGGTCGGCGAAATCGATGACGCCGGACTTCAAGCGCCTGAGCCCGGCGGCCGGACTCAAGCGCCTGTATGGCCCGGAAGCGATCGCCGAGTTCACCAAATCGCTGCTGCGCGTGCTGTTCGTCGGTGCGGCTGCAGGCATCGTGATGATGGGCGGCCTGGACAGCCTGCGCGGACTGCTGCACCAGCCGCTGGAAAACGCCATCGTGCATGGCCTGGGCTTCACCCTGAAGCTGCTGCTGGCGACCGCCGTGGCGATGCTGCTGCTGGCCGCCATCGACGCCCCGTACCAGCGCTGGAACTGGATGCGCAAGCTGAAGATGACCCGCGAGGAACTGCGCCGGGAGATGAAGGAAAGCGAGGGCAGCCCGGAGGTGAAGGGCCGCATCCGCCAGCTGCAGCACCAGATGGCCAACCGCCGGATGATGGAAGCGGTGCCCACCGCCGACGTGGTGGTGGTCAACCCGACCCACTACGCGGTGGCGCTGAAGTATGAAGGCGGCAGCATGGGCGCGCCCACCGTGGTGGCGCTGGGCGTGGACGAAACCGCGCTGCGCATCCGCCAGGTGGCCGACGGCAACAAGGTCGCCATCGTCTCGGCACCGCCTTTGGCACGCGCCTTGTATAGGGAGGGGGAACTCGGAAAGGAAATTCCCGTGAGACTCTACGCCGCCGTCGCCCAGGTGCTGTCCTATGTCTACCAGCTGCGCAGCTGGAATGGCGGACCGATGCCCGAAGCGCCCCGCGTGGACGTGGATGAACACGGCGACGGAGCGCGCCGATGAGCAGCCAGGCCGCCGGTTTCAACACCCGCCGCGTGCTCGGCATGATCCGCCAGGGACTTGGCGCGCCGCTGATCGTGCTGGCGCTGCTGGCGATGGTGGTGGTACCGCTTGCCGCGCCGGTGCTGGATGCGCTGTTCACCTTCAACATCGCCATCTCGCTGATGGTACTGCTGGCGGTGGTGTACGTGAAACGGCCGCTGGATTTCACCATCTTCCCGATCGTGCTGCTGATCACCACCATGCTGCGGCTGGCGCTGAACGTGGCCTCCACCCGCGTCATCCTCCTCAATGGCCAGAACGGCCATGAAGCGGCCGGCAAGGTCATCGCCGCGTTCGGCGAATTCGTCATCGGCGGCAACTACGCGGTAGGCATCGTGGTATTCGCGATCCTCACCATCATCAATTTCGTGGTCATCACCAAAGGCGCCGGGCGCGTGTCCGAAGTGACCGCGCGCTTCATCCTGGATGCCATGCCCGGCAAGCAGATGGCCATCGACGCCGACCTCAACGCCGGCCTGCTCACCCGCGAGGAAGCCAAGGTGCGCCGCGAGGAAGTGCGCGAGGAAGCCGATTTCTACGGCGCGATGGACGGCGCCAGCAAGTTCATCCGTGGCGATGCCATCGCCGGCATCCTGATCCTGTTCATCAACCTGCTCGGCGGCCTGGCGGTGGGCATGCTCCAGCACGGCATGCCCTTCGGCGATGCCGCGGCCACCTACACCCTGCTGTCCATCGGCGATGGCCTGGTGGCGCAGCTGCCGTCGCTGCTGGTGTCCAGCGCGGTGGCGATGCTGGTCACCCGCGCCTCGCGTTCGCAGGACATGAGCCAGGCGATGATGGGCCAGGTGTTCGGCCAGCACCGTGCGCTGGCCATCGCTGCGGCGATCATCGGCCTGGTCGGACTGGTGCCGGGCATGCCCAACCTCGCCTTCCTCAGCCTGGCCGCGATCCTCGGCTACATGGCGTGGAAGATGTGGAAGAAGAGCCAGCTGCCCGTCGAGCCGGACGCTGCCGCCGCAGCCGCCGCGCCCACCGATGCCCTGGGCCGCCCGGCCGCACCCGCGCCGACCGCCGAGCTCACCTGGGACGAACTGCGCCCGGTGGACCCGCTCGGCCTGGAAGTCGGCTACCGGCTCATTCCGCTGGTGGACGCCGCACAGGGCGGTGAACTGATGGCGCGCATCAAGGGCGTGCGCCGCAAGCTCACCCAGGACATCGGCTTCCTGATTCCCTCGGTGCACATCCGCGACAACCTGGAACTGCCAGCCACCGGCTATCGCCTGCTGGTGCACGGCGTGCCGGTGGCCACCGCCGAAATCCATCCCGACCGCGAACTGGCGCTGGACCCCGGCAGCGCGCTGGGCCAGCTGGACGGCATCGCCGGCAAGGACCCCGCCTTCGGCCTGGACGCGGTATGGATCCAGCCGCAGCAGCGCGCCCATGCCGAATCGATGGGCTACACAGTGGTGGACCCGGCCACGGTGGTGGCCACGCACCTGTCCCACCTCATCCGCGAACACGCCCCGGAACTGCTGGGCCACGAAGAAGTGCAGCAGCTGCTGGCGAACCTGGCCAAGAGTGCGCCGAAGCTGGTCGAGGACCTGAGCCCGAAGGCGCTGCCGCTGTCGGTGGTGGTGCGCGTGCTGCAGAACCTGCTGGTGGAGCGCATCCCGGTGCGCCAGCTGCGCAAGATCGCCGAAGCGCTGGTGGAGGCCGCGCCGTCCAGCCAGGACCCGGCGGTGCTCACCGCCGCCGTACGCAACGCGCTGGGTCGTTTCATCGTGCAGGAGATCGCCGGGATGTCGCCGGAGCTGCCGGTATTCACCCTCAACCCGCAATTGGAACGCGTCTTGCAGGAGTCCACGCAGGGCAACGGCGCTGCGCTGGAACCCGGTCTCGCCGAACGGCTGCACCAGAGCCTGGCCGACTGTGTCGGCCGGCAGGAAGCCCGCAACGAGCCCGCGGTGGTGCTGGTACCGGGCCCGGTACGTGCCGCGCTGGCACGGCTGGTCCGCCACAGCGTTCCATCGCTGTCGGTGCTGGCCTACAGCGAAGTGCCGGAGGACAAGCGCCTGAAGCTGGTGGGAACCATCAGCTGATGTCGTCCTTCCGGCGCGCCGGAAAACAGGCAGCACCGCAACCGCAACACTTCCAACCATGAACGAGGGGAACCCGCACCGTGCTGACCACCGACCAACCGCGCTCCCCCGCCAATGAACCGAATCCGTCCCGGTACTCCAGCATGAAGATCAAACGATTCGTCGCCGCCGACATGCGCTCGGCCATGAACCTGGTCCGTAAGGAACATGGCCCGGATGCGGTGATCCTGTCCAACCGGCGGATCGAGGAAGGCGTGGAAATCGTGGCCGCCGCGCATTACGACGAAAGCGTGGTGCAGCGCGCCCTGGAAACCGCACGCAAGGACACTGCACCGGTGCCGCCGGCGCCGCGCCCACGCAATGCCGCCGATGCGATGATCGCTGCGGTCACCCGTCGTCGCAGTCCGGCGCAGGGTGCCGAACCGGTCTCGGCCACCACCTCGGCGGTGGCCGCGCTGGCGCGCGCCGCCGTCGGTGCCACCGGCCGCACCCTCGACAGTGCCGACGAAGGCGTGCCGCGCCGTGGCAGCGATGGCTTCGCGGCGACCCTGGCGCATGCGGTGGGCGGTGCAGCCGCCAGCGCGCCGGTGCGCAGCGTCAACGAACCGACGGTCCCCGCGGAGGTATTCGCGCCCTTCGCCAGCGCGCAGCCTGCCGCGCGTCCCCTGCCCCGCGCCTGGGTGGAAGATGAGGCATTCGCCGTGGAACCGGCGCTGCTGGCTGCCTCAGCTGAGACGGAGAGCGTGACGACCAACGGTCGTCACCCACCTGCCATGGATCGTCAGCCATCCGCCATGGATGGTCATGCAGCCACGGTGGATCGCGATGAACCCGCCATGGATCGTCATGCACCTGTGGTGGATCGCCAGGCAACCGTGGTGGATCGCGTCCAACCCGCTGTGGACCGTCACTCCGCCGCTGCGGATCGTCTCCCGTCCGCTGTGGGTCACGACCTGGAGGCTGTCGACCACCCGGCAGCGGCGGCTGACCGCCAGCCGGTCGAAGCCTCCTCTCCGCCGGTGCTTACCGTCGTGGCACGCGACGACGAAGAGATCCGCAGCCTGCGCAATGAAATGGCCGGCATGCGGCAGATCATCGAACGCGAAATGCACCGCTTTACCGATGAGCGCCTGCGCGGCAGCCCGGTGCGTGCGGCGGCGCTGGACCTGATGGAGGAATACGGCTTCGATGCCGGCATCACCCGCGACGTGGTGCTGCAGATCCCGCTGGAAACCGAAGCCCACCGTGGCCGCGGCCTGATGCTCGGGCTGATCTCGCGCAAGCTGCCGATCACGCCGGTGGACCCGCTGGATGCCGGGGGCGTGATCGCGCTGGTCGGCCCCACGGGTGCCGGCAAGACCACCACCATCGCCAAGCTGGCCTCGCGCTTCGCCGAACGCCATGCGCCGCGCGATGTCGCCCTGGTGACCACCGATACCGCCCGCATCGGCGCCCGCGAACAGCTGTACGGCTTCGGCCGCCAGCTCGGCATCGCCGTGCACGAAGCCAACAGCGGCACCGACCTGGACCAGCTGCTGGAACGCCTGAAGGATTACAAGCTGGTGCTGATCGACACTGCCGGCGTCGGCCCGCGCGACCGCACCCTGGCCTCGCAGCTGCAGTGGCTGCGCGCCGCCCGCCAGGTCAGCACCCTGCTGGTGCTGCCGGCCAACACCAGCTTCGGCGACATGGATGAAGTGGTGCGCCGCTTCAGCGCCGCCAACCTGCAGGGCGTGGTGCTGAGCAAGCTGGATGAAACCGGCCGCTTCGGCACTGCCCTGTCGGTGGCCGTGGACCATCGCCTGCCCATCACCTGGGTCACCGATGGCCAGGACGTTCCCGAGGACCTGCACCGGGCCAGCGCGGCCAATCTGGTACTTCGCCTTGAAGATCTGCGGCGCGCGGCCGATATGCCCTGCAACCCGGAGTTGAACCATGCCGTCGCGTGAGTACGCCAAGCTGACCACCACCTTCCCGTTGTCGGCCACCCGCAGCCAGCCGCTGGGGCCGGTACGCACCATCGCGGTCAGCGGTGGCAAGGGCGGCGTGGGCAAGACCAACGTGTCGGCCAACATGGCCGTGGCGCTGGCCGGCATGGGCAAGCGCACCCTGCTGCTGGATGCCGACCTGGGCCTGGCCAACATCGATGTCATCCTCGGCCTGCAGCCGAAGTTCACCCTGGCCGACCTGGTCGCCGGGCGCTGCACGCTGGAAGAAGTGATCATCGAAGGACCCAACGGCGTGCTGGTGGTGCCGGCCGCGTCCGGTCGCCGGCACATGGCCGAGCTGCAGCCGGCCGAACATGTCGGCCTGGTGAACGTGTTTTCCGAGCTGGAGCGCGACCTGGACGTGCTGGTGGTGGATACCGCCGCCGGCATCACCGACGGCGTGCTGACCTTCTGCCAGGCCGCACAGGACACCGTGGTGGTGGTCTGCGACGAGCCGGCCTCCATCACCGACGCCTACGCATTGATCAAGGTGCTTTCCCGCGAACGCGGCGTGGACCGCATCCAGGTGGTGGCCAACATGGTGCGCGATGCCAACGAAGGCCGCGTGCTGTACGACAAGCTGTCGCGCGTCTGCGAGAAGTTCCTTGCCGATGTATCGCTGAACTACCTGGGCTGCGTGCCGCAGGACGACTGGCTGCGCCTGTCCGTACAGCGCCAGCAGCCGGTGGTGAAGGCCTACCCGTCCAGTCCGGCGGCACTGGCCATCAACGAGATCGCCCGCCGCACCGCCCGCTGGCAGGCACCCACCGAGCCGCGCGGCGGGGTCGAATTCTTCCTGGAACGCATCCTCCGGCAACGCGGGGTGGTGGCATGAAGGGCGCAGCGCAGTACCGTGAAGTGCAGCGCACCGCGGCCACCGAATGCGTGGCCCGGCATTCGGACCTGGTGCGGCGCATCGCCCATCACCTGGCCGCACGGCTGCCGGCCAGCGTGGAAGTGGACGACCTGATCCAGGCCGGCATGATGGGCCTGATCGAAG
>JAFAFF010000370.1 GCA_023423605.1 Pseudomonadota bacterium | reverse complement strand
GGACAGAGTCCCGGCCTTCAGCGATACGCGTGGTGACGCATCCGGAGCCGCTGCCTGCAGCGCAGGATCACGGACGAACCAGCACGGCAGCGGTTTCGATGGCCAGTGCCTGCAGATCGGCCTGGCTGGGGCGGACATGCACGGCCGGCAGGTTGACGATCACATGACCAGCAAACGTGGTGGCCGCCGCAGCCAGCGCAGCGGTATAGCGCTCGGCCTGCTGCTCGGCGGCCAGGGCCACCCACTGGTCTAGGCTCGGGCGGACGTTCACGGCGGCCAGCGTGGTGATCGGGGCGACCGCGGTGCGTGCCTGGAGCTGCTGGCGTTCGGCCATCTGGGCCGCGTCCGGACGAACCTGCACCGCCGCCAGGGTCGGGATGTCGCTGGCCTGCTCCCAGGCCTGCTGGGCGATCTGATCGGCGGCCGGACGAACCTGCACGGTTTCCAGCGTGGTGATGGGCGAAAGGGCCTGTGCCGGCGAAACCGCTGCCGTACCGGCGACCAGGGCAATGGCGATGGCGATGGACTTGGTGTTCATGGCGGGACCTGTTTAGTGTTGTTGAGCGGTGGTGTGGTAGTAAGGTAGTACACCAAAATGGCTGATGCAAGCAGAATCGATAAAAGATTCATTTCATTCATTCTGTGTTCATTATTTACCCGGTTGCTGTTGGCTTGCCTATAAGCAGAGCAATCTCCGTGCCAACTTCAATTCATTGATTTGAAAGGATTTGTTTGCGAGTGACAGCGTCCGCTGTCCGGACAGGTGTCCGCCTCTCCACTCATTGCATCGGGGTTTCTGTCCGTTTCCAGGACGGAACGCTCTCCGGAACCGGCTCATGACCGTCGGTGGATGCGGGTGCGCGGTGCCTCGCGCTAGGATCGCGCTTTGCCCAGAAGACCCAAGGATCAGGAATGACCGCCCCTCTGCGTCCGCGCACCGCGCTGCTTGCCATGGCCCTCACCGTCGCCCTCGGCGGCCTGGCACCCACTCCGTTGCTGGCCAGGCCGGCAGCCGTGGCCAAGGTGGATATTCCGTTCGAGCAGTTCACGCTCCCCAACGGCCTGCGCGTGGTGGTGCATACCGATCGCAAGGCGCCCATCGTGGCGGTCAACGTCTGGTACCACGTGGGCAGCAAGGACGAGCCGGCCGGTCGCACCGGTTTCGCGCACCTGTTCGAACACCTGATGTTCCAGAGCAGCGAAAACCATGACGGTGAATATTTCGAACCCTTCAAGCAGGTCGGCGCGACGGGCCAGAACGGCACCACCAACACCGACCGCACCAATTATTTCGAGAACGTGCCGACCACCGCGCTGGACATGGCGCTGTGGATGGAATCCGATCGCATGGGTCATCTGCTTGGCGCGATCGACCAGGCCGCGCTGGACGAGCAGCGTGGCGTGGTCCAGAACGAGAAGCGTCAGGGGGAGAACCAGCCTTATGGCCAGGTGTGGACGCAGCTCAACCGCGCGCTGTACCCGAAGGGTCATCCGTATCACCACAGCGTGATCGGCTCGATGAACGATCTCAACGCCGCATCGCTGGATGACGTGAAGACCTGGTTCCGCACCTGGTACGGCCCGAACAACGCGGTGCTGGTGCTGGCCGGCGACATCGACCTGGCCACGGCGAAGGAAAAGGTAGCGCGTTATTTCGGAAGCATTCCCGCCGGACCGAGCATGCAGCAGCCGAAGGTGGACCCTGCACAACGGCCGGCCGACACCCGCGAGGTGATGACCGACAAAGTGCCGCAGGTACGCATCTACCGTGCCTGGAACGTGGCCGAGGTCGGCACCCGCGATCTCGACCAGCTGCAGCTGTTCGCCCAGGTACTGGGCGGCGCGAAATCCTCGCGCCTGTCCCGGCGCCTGGAGCACGAGGAAAAGCTGGTGGACAACGTCAGCGCCGGCGCGTTCCCGTCGCAGCTCGGCTCCAACTTCATGGTGATGTCCACGGTCAAGAAGGACGCCGATCCGGCGCGGGTGGAGGCGATCATCGACGAGGAGATCGACCGTCTGGTGGCCGAAGGCCCCAGCGCCGATGAAATGAGCCGGGCAAGGACCGCCTTCCGTGCCGGCTTCATCCGTGGCATCGAACGGATCGGTGGCTTCGGTGGCAAGGCCGACGCGCTGGCCGAATGCACGGTGTATACCGGCGACCCCGGCTGCTTCCGCGAGTCGCTGAAGAACATCGAAACGGCCAGCACCGGCGACCTGCGTGCGGTGGGAAGCAAGTGGCTGCGCAAGGGCAGCCACACGCTGGTGGTGGAACCGGGCCAGCGCGTAGCGTTGGAGGAGGAACCGTCGCAGTCGCCGGCTCCGTTTGAACTGCCTGCCGTGGATGCGAAGTACACCACGCTGCCGGCACAGGTGGACCGTGCCGCTGGCGTGCCGCAGACGCGCAGTTTCCCGGCGCTGAAGTTCCCGCAGCTGCAGCGTGCGACGCTGAAGAACGGCACCCGGGTGATCCTGGCCGAACGCCATGAAATTCCGGTGGTGCAGTTCAGTTACCAGTTCCCGGGGGGCTTCACGGCCGACCAGGGCCGCAAGCCGGGCACCGCCAACTTCGCCATGAGCCTGATGGGCGAAGGTGCCGGCAAGCTGGGTTCGCTGGCATTCGCCGATGCAGCCGATGCACTGGGTGCGGATCTGGGCGCATCGGCCGGGCTCGATGCCAGCACGGTCGAACTGTCCGCACTGAAGGAAAACCTGGCGCCGTCGCTGGCGCTCTACGCCAGCATGCTGCGCCAGCCGCGCTTCGAGCAGGGCGAGATCGACCGGGTGAAGGGCAGCTGGATCGCCGGTATCGCCCAGGAAAAGGCCA
>JAFAFF010000361.1 GCA_023423605.1 Pseudomonadota bacterium | reverse complement strand
GGGTGGCATGGTTGGCGCTGTGCTGGCGGCACTGGCCCAGCCCGCGTTCGCGCTGGGCGTGTCCTGGCTGCGCCGCACCCGCGCGCCGCGTCCGGCGCCGCAGGTGCTGCGCGAAGAACTTCCCGCGCTGCTGGCGCTATGGCTGGCAGCGCCGGCGGTGCTGGCACTGCTGATGGCCTGGCCATTGGCCGCCCTGCGCGAAAGCGGCAGTCTGGCGGCGGTAATGGGGCTGGCGGTACTGCTCAGCGTCGGTTTGCTGGCGGTGTGGCGTACCTGGCCGCTGTGGAGCGATGTCGAGCGCTTGGCCGGCGGGCTGGCCCGCCATGCCGCCGGACTTTCCGGGCGTGACCTGGGAGCATGGCGTGGCCTGCTGGTCGCCGCCCTGGTGCTGGCACTGTGTGCGCTGGTGGTGCTGCCGGCGTGGCCCGGACTGCTGCCGGCCGCGCTGCACTGGCCGGCCGTGCTGGCCGCGGTGGTGCTGTCGCCGGTGCTGCATTTCCTGCTGCAGCGCGTGGCCCCGGCCGGCCCATCGCGCAGCCTGCCGCTGGCCGACACCGGCCATGACGCACGGCATGAGGCATGGCAGCGACAGGACATCGCCTCGGCCGATGACGCACTGGCACCACTGGAGCCCCTGCAGGCCGATGCGCTGGCGCCGGCGCTGTACGAAGCGGCACGGCATGGCCGCATCGACCGCGCGCTGCAGCTGCTGGATGCCGGTGCCGATCCGCATGCGCTGCCCGATCCGCAGTGGCGCGACCAGCGCAACCTGCCGGTGCTGGCCGCCGTACTCCCCGATCTGCGCCTGCTGCGCGAGCTGATCGCGCGCGGGGTGGATGTCAATGCGCCGCATCGCGGCATGACGCCGCTGCTTGCGGCCACCCGCGACAGCTGGCACGGCCGGCCCGAAGCAGTGATGACCCTGCTGGCCAATGGCGCCGACGCGCGCGCCACCGATGCTGACGGCAATACGCCGCTGCATCATGCCGCGCGCAGTTCCGATCCCGGCGTGGCGGCACTGCTGCGCGATGCCGCCGCCGAAATTGATGCCCTCAACAACGAAGGCTGGTCGCCGCTGGCGGTGGCCTGCCAGGTCGGCAACTGGCGGCTGGCGCGCTTCCTGCTGGAACGCGGTGCACGCACCGAGCCCGAAGGCGGCACGCCGGTACTGCTGGCCGCTGCCGCCACCGATGACGATGATGCCGCCGGCGTGCAACTGCTGCTCAAGCACAAGGCGCGCGCCGACGCGCGTGACCGGCAGCGCCGCAGTGCACTGCATGAGGCGGCACTGGCCGGCCATGTCGGCATCATCGATGCCTTGCTGGCAGCCAGCGCCAACCCCGAAGCGCGTGATGCGCGTGGCCGTACACCGCTGCTGGAAGCCGCCGCCGCCGGGCGTGCCGCAGTGGTCGAGCATCTGCTTGCGCACAAGCCGGACCTGGCGGCAGTGGACGGCGAAGGGCGCAATGCGCTGCTGCTGGCGGTGATGGCCGATGATGTACCGCCGATGCTGGTCCGCCGCCTGCTGGACGTGGGCATGGCGATGGATCTGGATGACCCGCTGGCGCGCGCTGCGGTGGACGGCGCCGCGGGTGCCGGGCGCTGGGCCATCGTTGCCATGCTGGACCCCGGCTATCCACTTCCGGCCGCGGTCAGCGATGGCCTGCGTACCAGCGGCGACGACGCCCAGGCCGGGTCGGAGCTGCTGCCGGATCGACCACCGCTCGCGCTGCTGCGCGAGGCATTGGGCTTTGGCAACGTGGAAGGCATGCAGCCAATGGCGCGCCTGTGCCAGCCCGACGAACTGGGCGCGCTGCTGCACGACCCCGAACTGGCGCTGGATCCGCGCGCGGTTGCCTGGCTGCTGACCCATGGTGCCACTGCCGACGTGCTTGATGCCTGCGGCGACACGCCGATGTTCGCGCTGCTGGCGCGTGGCGTGGATGCGGTGCCTGCCCTGCAGGTATTGCTGGACCATGGGGTTTCGCCGGCCGGCAGCGGCGGACTGGCGCGGCTGCTGTCGGCCTGCGCGCAACACGAACATGCCAGCCGTGGCCTGGAACAACTGGCGCTGGAGCTGCTGGAACGCGGTGCCGACCCCTTCGCGCCATCGCCGGCCGGCGATCCGCCGCTGGCGCTGGCGGTGCGACTGGGCTGGCTGCGTCTGCAACAGGCCCTGCTGGACCTCGGCGTGGACCGCGAAGCCCGCGACAGCCACGGCATGACCGCACTTCACCTGGCCACGGCGCTTGGGCGCGAAGCCGCACTGAAACTGCTGGTGCGCAGTGGCGCATCGCCGGAAGCGCGCGCGGCCGATGGGCAGACCCCGCTGGGTGTGGCACTGGCCAGCGGCCGGCGCGACCTGGCGGACTGGCTGGACTGGCGCGTCTGGACACTGCCACGCCGTACCCTGCGCGAGGCGGATCTGCCGGCGGCGGCCATGGCCGGCGACGTGGATGCGGTGCGGCGCCTGATCGAGCTGGGTTTCATCGTGGACGCGGTGGACGCGCAGGGCTGTACGGCGCTGCTGCGGGCCGCCGGTGGCGGCCATCTGCCGGTGGTGGACCTGCTGCTGGCCCGCCATGCCGATCCACAGCGTGCTTCGGCCAGTGGCGCCACGCCGTTGTCGGCAGCGGTCAGCATGCGCCAGCTGGATATCGTGTCGGCGCTGCTGGATGCCGGTGTGCCGCTGGAACATCGCCTGCCGGGCGGCGTGACCGTACTGATGCTGGCCTGCGCGCTGGGGCTGCCCGACATCGTGGCGCGCCTGCTGAATGCAGGAGCGGACATCAACGCGTGCGATGCGCAGCAGCTTGGCCCGCTGCACTGCGCGGCGCTGTACGGCTTCTCCTCGCGCGACCGTCCCCGCCTGCTTGCGCTGCTGGACACGCTGCTGCTTGCCGGTGCCGAACCCGACAGGCCGGCGGCCGGTGCGGTGACGCCGTTGCTGTTGTTGCTGGGCGCACGTGCCGAACCCGGCAGCGCCTGCGACGAGCAGATGGTGCTGGCCGGCGTGGAACGGCTGCTGGATGAAGACGTATCGCTGGACGTGCGTGATCCGCGCGGGTTCGGGCCGCTGCATCTGGCCGCCCTGCACGGACTGCCGCTGCTGGTACAGCGCCTGCTGCGTGCCGGTGCGGATCCGGACGTGCGCGACACGCTGAACCGCAGCCCGCGGGAGATCGCGGTGATGCGCGGCTTCATCGACGTGGCCGGCGAATTCGAACCGCGCCTGCCGGGCGTATCGTCAATGGCCCGCTTCCTGCGCGACAACGGCTGAAGCCACCGCAGAAAATGGGGGACGGAGGTGGTTAATTTCAAATAACCACCTCCGTCCCCCATTTTTGTGTGCGTGCCGCGGGGTTGACCGCGCAGGTCAACCGGTCCATCCTCGCCCCGCTGCCGGCACGCCGGTGGCGGACAGCACGTGCCAGGACATCTTCTCGCAACCGATGCGTCCAACCCTTTCCGGAACCATTCCCATGCCCAGCGACAGTAGAAGTCGATCTCGTTCGACGCCAGCGACGGCTACCGCCTGATACGGGACGGTTCGCCGCGTTGGCGTTGCGCACGCAACCCGAAGGCGAACCACCATGAACCAGAAGCAGATGCTGCGTGCAGCGGCGCAGGCCAACGCACTGGCCGCCCCCTTGGCCGACCTCAATACCGCCGATGCGGTCGATCATCTCAATACGCTTGGCATGCACGCAGCGGTCGAGCTGCTGGCAGCGTTGCCATTGCCTCGCGCAGTGAAAATGCTGGAGGCCCCCGAACTGCAGCGTGCCGGCAGGCTGGTGGCGTTGTTGCCGCCGCCCCGCGCCGCCGCGCTGCTGGGGCTGATGGCCGATGACCGCGCGACCGATATCGTGCTGGAGCTGGAGGACGATGAGCGCGCACGTCTGCTGCCGCTGATCGGTACCGAAGCGCGGCACGTCATCCAGACCCTGTTGAGCTATCCGCCGGATACCGCCGGCGCGTTGATGACCACCGAGTTCGTCAGCGTGCCGGCGGACTGGACCGTCGCGCAGACCCTGCAGCACATCCGCGATGTCGAACGCACGCGCGAAACCGTCTACGCCATCTACGTGCTGGACCCGGACAACCGGCGACTGGTGCAGGTGGTGACGATGCGCCGGTTGATCACCGGGCTGGCCGAGGATTCCATCCTCTCGGTGGCCCAGGTCAATCCGCCGGTGAGCGTGGACGTGCAGACCGACCAGGAAGAAGTGGCCCGGCTGATCCGACGCCACGACCTGCTGGCGATTCCGGTGCTGGATGCACAGCAGCGCATGCTGGGCATCGTGACGGTGGACGACGTGCTCGATGCGTTGATCGAGGAATCCACCGAGGACGCGCACAAGTTCGGTGGCATGGAAGCGCTGGAGAAGCCCTACATGCAGATCGGCTTTGCGGAGATGCTGCGCAAACGTGCCGGCTGGCTGAGCGTGCTGTTCGTCGGCGAGATGCTGACGGCCAGCGCCATGCAGCACTACGAGGATGAACTCGCCCGTGCGGTGGTGTTGACGCTGTTCATTCCGTTGATCATGAGTTCGGGCGGGAATTCCGGGTCGCAGGCCACTTCGCTGCTGATCCGCAGCCTGGCGCTGCGTGAACTGCGCCTGCGCGACTGGTGGAAGGTGGCCCTGCGCGAACTGCCCACCGGCGTGGTGCTGGGCTCGATTCTCGGTGCGCTGGCGATGGGTCGCATCACCGTATGGCAATTGGGCGGACTGCACGATTACGGCCCCCACTGGCTGCTGCTGGCCGTTACGGTTGCTGCTGCGCTGGTCGGCATCGTCACCTTCGGCTCGCTGTCCGGCTCAATGCTGCCCTTCGCGCTGAAACGGCTGGGCTTCGACCCCGCCAGCGCCTCGGCCCCGTTCGTGGCCACCCTGGTGGACGTCACCGGCCTGGTCATCTATTTCAGCATCGCCGCCGCCATTTTCCTCTAGCAGAGAAATCGGGGACGGAGGTGGTTATCTGGAATTAACTGCCTCCGTCCCCTAACGTACGGGTATGAGTACCTACCATCTGCAGTCCGTCTTCCGTCCGCAGTCGGTGGCCGTCATCGGTGGCAGCCCGCGCGAGCGGTCCGCGGGGCGGGCGGTGATGCGCAACCTGCGCGGTGCCGGGTTTGCCGGCAAGGTGGCCTGGATCAATCCGCGGCATGCGGAGATCGATGGTCTCCGCACCGTCAAGCGCCTGAAGGACCTGGACTGGTTGCCGGAACTGGTGGTGGTCACCGCACCGGCCGTGATCGTGCCGCAGGTGATTGCCGATGCCGCCGCGCTCGGCGTCGCCGCGGCGATCATCCTCACCGCCCATCTCGGCGACGGCCCCGGTTCGCTCGGCGCGCAGGTGGAAGCCAGTGCGCGTGCCAGCGGCCTGCGCATCCTCGGTCCGCACTGCCTGGGCGTGATAGCGCCGCATGCACGCCTCAACGCCAGCATTGCCGCGCACGTGCCCCAGGCCGGCGACCTCGCACTGATTTCCGAATCCAGCGCCATCGCCGCTGCTCTGGTGGAATGGGGCGTGGCCCGTTCGGTAGGCTTTTCCGCCGTGGTGTCGCTGGGCGATACCCTGGACGTGGACTTCGGCGACCTGCTGGATTACTTCGCTACCGATTACCGCACCCGCGCCATCCTGCTCTACGTGGAGCAGATCAAGGACGCACGCAAGTTCATGTCCGCCGCACGCGCGGCCGCGCGTTCCAAGCCGGTCATGGTGGTCAAGTCCGGCCGCGCCGAGCGCGTCATGCCCGGGAACGATACCCACGTGCAGGCATTGGCCCGTGCCGATGATGTCTACGGCGCCGCGTTCAACCGTGCAGGCCTGCTGCGGGTGAGCGCGCTGGACGAACTGTTCACCGCGGCGGCCACCCTGGGCCGGCTCGGCTCGGTTCCGGGACGCCGGCTGGCCATCCTCAGCAATGGCGGTGGTGTCGGCCGGCTGGCGGTGGACCAGCTGGCCGCGCTGCACGGCACCCTCGCCACCTTGTCGAAAGACACCATCGCCCAGCTCGACCAGGTGCTGCCGGAGGGCTGGTCGCGCGCCAATCCGGTGGACATCGTGGTGGATGCCGACGGCGAACGCTATGCCGCCGCCATCGAGGCATTGCTGGCCGACAGTGCGAACGATGCGGTGCTGGTGGTCAACGTGCCCACGGCATTCACGTCCTCGGCCGACGCCGCCCAAGCCCTCACCCGTACGCTTGGCCAACGCCCGCGCCACCAGCGCGACAAACCGGTGTTCGCGGTATGGCTGGGCAACGATGAACGCGCCACCGCCACCCTCAACGCAGCCCGCGTGCCCACCTATCCCACCGAGGCCGAAGCAGTGCGCGGCTTCCAGCACCTGGTACGTTACCGCGATGCGCAGAACGCGCTCATGGAAACGCCGCCCAGCCTGCCGCAGGATTTCGTGGTCGACAGCGCCGCCGCACGCAGCCTGGTCGAACATGCGCTGTCAGCCGGACAGCGCTGGCTGGACCCACTGGCCACCCATGAACTGTTGAAGGCGTACGGCATCCCGTCCGCACCGGTGATGCAGGCACGCGATGCGCACGAAGCGATGGAACTGGCGCAGCCGTTGCTGGAACGTGGCAGCAGCGTGGTGCTGAAGATCCTCTCGCCGGACATTCCGCACAAATCGGAAGTGGACGGTGTGCGGCTGAACCTGGCCACGCTGCCGGCGGTGCAGGCCGCCGCGCATTCCATCCTTGCACGCGCCCGGCAACTGCGCCCGGATGCGCGCATCGACGGCCTGCTGGTGCAGCCCACCATCGTGCGCCCGAAGGCACGCGAGCTGATCGCCGGCATCGCCGATGACTCCACGTTCGGCCCGGTGATCGTGTTCGGGCGCGGTGGTACCGCGGTGGAAGTGATCAACGACAAGGCGCTCGCGCTGCCTCCGCTGGACCTGCGGCTGGCACATGAGCTGATCGGACGCACCCGCGTATCGCGCATCCTCAAGGCCTATGGCGACGTTCCAGCTGCTGACGAGCGCGCCGTCGCGCTGGCGCTGGTGAAGCTGGCGCAGCTCGCCGCCGACATTCCCGAGATCCGCACCCTGGACATCAATCCGCTGCTGGTCGACCGCGAAGGCATCCTGGCCCTGGATGCGCGCGTTGCCGTCGCGCCCTCGCGCATCCTGCACAAGGGCCGCGGCCATCCGCGCTTCGCGGTGTTCCCGTATCCGAAGGAATGGGAACGCGAGCTCGTGCTGTCCGATGGCGGCACCGCCTTCGTGCGCCCCGTGCGTCCGGAAGACGACGCATTGTTCCGTGCGTTCTTCGCACGGGTGACCGACGAGGATCTACGGCTGCGTTTCTTCCAGTCGGTCAGGCACTTCAGCCATGAGTTCATCGCCCGCCTGACGCAGATGGATTACGCGCGATCCATCGCCCTGGTGGCCATCGATCCGCGCAGCGGCGACATGCTCGGTGCGGTACGCCTGCATGCCGATGCGGATTACCACCGCGGCGAATACGGCATCCTGATCCGCTCGGACCTGAAGGGCCATGGCATCGGCTGGAGGCTGATGATGATCATGATCGAATATGCGAAGTGGCTGGGGCTGGACGTCGTCGAAGGCCAGGTGCTGCGCGAGAACAGCACCATGCTGGCCATGTGCCAGAGCCTGGGTTTCCGCACGCGCCTGGATCCGGACGATTCCACCGTGATGATGGTGACCCTGCCGATACGGCAGATGGAACCGGACCTGCTCGCCTGAGCCGGTTCCCATGCAGACTACCGCGTCCGTCGCGCCACACCATCCCCCCATGACCGAACGTATTCCGCTGCTGTTGCTTCCCGGCCTGCTCAACGATGCCGAACTGTGGCGCGCGCAGCTGGCCGATCTATCCGACATCGCCGACTGCAGTGTGGGCGACCTGACCAGCGAGGACACCATGCAGGCGGTGGCGGCGAGCGTGCTGGCACAGGCGCCGGAACGGTTCGCGCTGGCCGGTTTTTCGCTGGGCGGCTTCGTCGCCCAGCAGATCATGCGCATGGCACCCGGACGCGTGCAGCGGCTGGCCCTGATCGACACGTCGATCCATGCCGATTCTTCCGAGCGCGCCGCGCAGCGGGCGCGACAGATCGCCAGCCTGCGCGTGCCCGGCGCGACCACCGTGTTCCACGGATTCGGCGATGCCCTGGTGCGTTCCTATATCGATGTGTCGCGTCAGCACGATCATGCGCTGGTGAAGCGGATACGTGACATGACCGCACGCCTGGGCGTGGACGTCTTCCTGCGCCAGAGTGCATTGCAGCGGGTGGACGGCCATGACGTACTGGCGTCCTGCCGCGTTCCGCTGCTGATCGTCTGCGGCGCCAACGACCGCATCACGCCGCTGTCGACAAGCCGCGAAATGCATGCGCTGGCCCCGCACTCCACGCTGCACGTGCTGCCCGGCTGCGGGCACCTGGCGCCGATGGAAAAGCCGCACGAGGTGAGTGCGGCGATGCGCACGTGGTTGCTGGAGCCTTAGCCGTTGCCGGCCGGTGGCCGGCACGCGCTGCTGCATTCCCTCAATCCCAGGCCGGCGCGATGCCTTCCGGATCGGCCAGCCGCTGCCCGCGGTCCAGCCGCGCGATCTCCGCCATGTCCTCATCGTTCAGCTGCAGCGACGCGGCCTGCAGGTTGCTGGCCAGGTTGGCCCGTTGCGTGGACGAGGGAATCACTGAAAAGCCCTGCTGCAATGCCCAGGCCAGTGCCACCTGGGCCGCACTGGCCTGGTGTCGGCGGGCAATGCCCTGGATGACCGGATCCTTCACCGCCTCGCCGTAGGCCAGGCTCATGTAGGCGGTTATGTGGATGCCCTGTTCCTGCAGGAAGGGAACCAGCAGGCGATTCTGCAGGAAGGGATGGACCTCGATCTGGTTGGTGGCGATTTCGCCCGCGCCGACACTGTCGATGGCCCTGCGGGTCTGCGCGATGGTGAAGTTGGAGATGCCGATTTCGCGGGCAAGGCCCAGCGACCGGGCTTCTGCCAGCGCTCCCAGGTATTCCTCCATCGGCACCGCGTCGGCCGGCGATGGCCAGTGGATCAGCGCCAGGTCCACGCGGTCGGTACGCAGCCTGTCCAGGCTCGCACGCAGGCTGTCCAGCAGCGCATCGTGGCGAAGTTCGTCGATCCACACCTTGGTGGTGAGGTAGATATCATCGCGTGCCACCCCGGAATCGGCGATGGCCTGGCCGATCTCGGCTTCATTGCCATAGATCTGCGCGGTATCGATGGCACGGTAGCCGACGTCCAGCGCAGTGCGCACCGAATCGATCACGGCCTGGCCTTTCAGGCGGAACGTGCCGAGGCCGAAAGCAGGAACGGTCATGGGGAATCTCCAGCAGGAATGAGGGAAGAGTAGGGCAGGCATCGTGTGCATGCCGGCAACGGTACGTCGCGGCGGATCGACCACATCACCGTGGCCGGGCAGGAACCGCAGGGTGCCGGTCGTTGGCCGGCAACCATGCTGACCGCGGCATCAGTGTGCCGCGATCGCGATGCCATCGACGCGGTGGTCGATGCCGTCGCGGCGGTCCAGCCGGCCGCTCAGGGTGGTCAGTGCGAACGCCACCAGCACCACCAGCGCGCCCAGCCACGGCGTATGCATCAGGCCGATGTGCTCCACCACCAACCCGCCCAGCGACGCACCCAGCGCGATGCCGATGTTGAATGCGGCGATGTTCAATCCGGAGGCGACGTCGGTGGCCTGTGGCGCATGGCGCTGCGCCTGTTTCACCACATACACCTGCAGGCCAGGCACGTTGCCGAAGGCCACCGCGCCCAGCGCCAGCACGGTCAGCAGCACCAGCCACGTACTGTGGGCGCTGAAGGTGAGCGCGAAGAGCACCAGCGCCAGCAGCGCGAAGATGCGTCGCAGTGCGGGGATCGGCCCCAGGCGGTCGGCCAGGCGGCCACCCCACAGGTTGCCGAAGGCCACCGACACGCCATAGACCAGCAGCACGCCACTGACCGCATTGGCGGAAAAGCCACTGACGTCCTGCAGGATCGGCGCCAGGTAGGTGAACGACAGGAAGGTGCCACCGTAGCCCAGCGCGGTCATCGCGTACACCAGCAGCAGGCGCGGTTGGGCCAGCACGCCCAGTTGCTGGCGGAATGTCGCTGGCGCGCTCTGCGGTACGTTGCGCGGCACGAACAGCAGGCTGCCCAGCAGGGCCACCAGGCCCAGCCCGGCCACCGCCAGGAAGGTCGCGCGCCAGCCCAGGTGCTGGCCGATGAAGGTACCCAGCGGCACCCCGGTGACCAGGGCGACGGTGAGCCCGGTGAACATGATGGCGATGGCGCTGGCCGCCTTGTCCTTCGGTACCACCGAAGTGGCGATGATCGAGCCGATGGAGAAGAACACGCCATGCGCCAGGCCGGTGAGGATGCGCGCCACGATCAGCGAACCGTAGCCCGGCGCCATCCAGGCCAACAGGTTGCCGGCGGTGAACGCCAGCATCAGCGCCACCAGCAGGGTCTTGCGCGGCACGCGTCCGGTCAGCGCGGTCAGCACCGGCGCACCAACGGCCACGCCCAGCGCATACAGGGACACCAGCAGGCCGGCCGACGGCAGGCTGACCTGCAGGTCGGCGGCGATGGTGGGAATCAGCCCGACGATGACGAACTCGGTGGTGCCGATGGCGAACGCACCGAGGGTCAACGCCAGCAGGGCGAGGGGAATGCCACGGGTCATGACAGGAGTCCAGAAGGAGGAGGCGACGAAGTCTGCGCCGTCCATGTCCATTGAAAAAACGGTCTTCACGCCAATGACTTTTGCCTTTTGGTCAATAATGGCCGCATGAAAACCACGCTGGATGAAATGCAGGCCTTGCTGGCGGTCATCGACAGCGGCACGCTCAGCGCCGCTGCCGGGCAACTCGGCCAGACTCCGTCGGGCATCAGTCGCGCCTTGGCACGCCTGGAGGAAAAACTGGGCACCACGCTGCTGACCCGCACCACCCGCCGCCTGCACCTCACCGCGGAGGGCGAGACGTTCGTGCAGCAGGCGCGGCGGATAGTGGAAGCGGTGGAGTCGGCCGAAGAGGACATGGCGCTGCGCCGGCAGCGGCCCGCCGGACGGCTGCGCGTGGATGCCGCCATGCCTTTCCTGCTGCACGTCATCGCGCCGCTGGCGGCCGGGTATCGCCAGCAGTTTCCGGAAGTGGCGCTGGAACTGAACAGCTCCGAGCGGTACATCGACCTGCTGGAGCGCCGCACCGACCTGGCCATCCGCATCGGCCCACTGGCCGATTCCACCCTGCACGCACGCCTGCTCGGACGCAGCCGGCTGCAACTGGTCGCCAGTCCGGACTACCTGCGCCGGAACGGTGGCGTGGACATGCCGGGTGATCTGTCCAGGCACACCTTGCTGGGTTTCAACGAACCAGAATCGCTGAATCGATGGCCGTTGCCGGGCGATGACGACGGCCAGCTGAGGATCCGCCCGGACATTGCCGTGTCCAGTGGCGAGACCCTGCGTCGGCTTGCCGTGGAAGGCGTGGGAATCACCTGCCTGTCCGATTTCCTCACCGAAGACGACCGTGCCAAGGGGCTTCTGCTGCCGGTGCTGCCCGCGCACATCCTGGATGTGTACCAGCCGATCCACGCCGTGTACTACCGCAACACGGCGATGTCAGCGCGCGTGCGGTCGTTCGTGGATCATCTGGAGGCCGGCATGGCCACCGCCCGCTGGGCACGGTGAGCAGCCACGTGTCGCGGGCCGCGCCGCGACCGTTCCGTCACCCTTCCGCGCTGGCCTGGTCCAGATCGGCCACGTCCTGCGTGGACAGCGCCAGGTTCGCCGCCGCCAGCACATCGTGCAGCTGCTCCACGTTGGTGGCACTGACGATGGGAGCGGTGACCGAAGGGCGCGCGATCAGCCATGCCAGCGCCACCTGCGAGGCGCTGGCGCCATGCCGGCTGGCCACGTCATCCAGTGCGTCAAGAATGCGCAGGCCGCGTGGATTGAGATAGCGGTCCACCACCGAACGGCCACGCGCGCTGCTCCTGGCGGCATCTTCGGCACGACGGTATTTCCCGCTCAGGAAGCCACTGGCCAGTGAGTAATAGCTGATGACGCCGAGTCCTTCGCGCTGAACCACCGGCTCCAGATCGGCTTCATAGTGGGAACGGTCATACAGGTTGTACTCCGGCTGCAGCGTTTCATAGCGTGGCAGATGGTAATCGGCCGATACCTTCAGGGCATCGGCCAGGCGTGCTCCGCTGTAGTTCGAGGCGCCGATGGCGCGCACCTTGCCCTGCTCGATCAGCCGTGCGAACGCGGCCAGGGTGGCTTCCAGCGGCGTGGATTCATCGTCCTCATGGGCCTGGTACAGATCGATGGCATCGGTCTGCAGGCGGCGCAACGAATCCTCCACCGCAGCGTTGATGTTGTCGGCGGAAAGACCCGGACGTTCGGCCCATTTGGCCACCTTGGTCGCCAGCACCACCTTGTCGCGCTTGCCGCTGCGCGCGAACCATCTGCCGATCAGCGTCTCCGATTCGCCGCCCTGGTTGCCCGGTACCCAGGCCGAATAGGCGTCAGCGGTATCCACCAGGTTGAAACCGGCGTCCACGAAGGCATCCAGCAGCGCGAACGTTGCCTTTTCATCGGCGCTCCAGCCGAACACGTTGCCACCGAACGCGATGGGGCGGACCTGCAGGCCGGAACGGCCCAGTTCGCGGGTTGCCGTCATGGGCGGGGTCTCCTTGGGAACGAAGGCAACAGGATAGGTCGCATGATGTGACCGGTATGCGGCAGCGGCCACAAAACAGCGTTCCGCAGGCGTCGCGTGGCTAACGTTTTGTGAACACTCGCGCCGCTTCGACTGCTAGTCTCGCGGCATCTTCCGTTGGAACGCCGACCATGAAAGCTGCCTCGCTGCACCGTGCCTGTGTGTTCGCCCTGTCCGCCTCGCTGCTGGCCCTGCCGGCCTGGGCGGCCTCACCACAGCCACCGGCCACCGCCATCCAGGCGGACCCGGCACTGGATGCAGCGGTGAAGGCACCCAGCCGCGATGCGGCCAACGTCAAGCGCGATGTCTACCGTCATCCGGCACAGACGCTGGCCTTCTTCGGCGTACAGCCCGGGCAGACCGTGGTGGAAATCACCCCGGGCAATGGCTGGTATTCGGAAATCCTGGCGCCGCTGCTGCGCGGCAACGGCCATTACGTGGCCGCCGTGGTCGATCCGCAGGCGGTTGCCGAAGGCCGTGGTCGCGATTACCAGCAGCGCAGCCGTGATGGCCTGGAGAAGAAGTTCAGCGCGGCGCCGGCGCAGTTCGACAAGGCCACCGTGGTGGCCTACGACCCCGCCCGGCCGGTATTCGGCGCGGCCGGTTCGGCTGACGTGGTGCTGACCTTCCGCAACGTGCACAACTGGCGCAAGGCCGGCCAGGCACAGGGCATGTTCCAGGGGTTCTTCGATGTGCTCAAGCCCGGTGGCGTGCTGGGCGTGGTGGAACATCGCGCGAAGGCGGACGTGGCCGACGACGATGACAGCGGCTACGTGGGCCAGCAGCAGGTGATCGCGATGGCGAAGGCCGCCGGCTTCGAACTGGCCGGCAGCAGCGAAGTGAACGCAAATCCACGCGATACCAAGGATCACCCCAAGGGCGTGTGGATGCTGCCGCCGACCAACAGCCATGACACGGCGGATGCGGCGAAGTACCAGGCCATCGGTGAGAGTGACCGCATGACGCTGCGGTTCGTGAAGCCGCAGGGCTGATGCGGCATTGCCGCAGCCTTGCGGGTTCGCGCATGGTCGCCGCGCGTGGGAAAATCGCCTGCCCGTCATGCGGACCACGCGATGCTCATCGCCTTCAACAAGCCGTTCAACGTCCTGTGCCAGTTCACCGATCGCAGCGTACCGCCGCGCCCGACACTGGCCGGCTTCGGCCTGCCACCGCGCGTGTATGCCGCCGGCCGCCTGGACCATGACAGCGAAGGACTGCTGCTGCTGACCGATGACGGCGCGCTTGCACACCGCCTGACCGACCCGCGGCACAAGGCCGACAAGACCTACTGGGTGCAGGTGGAAGGCGAAGCGGATGAAACGGCGCTGGACCCGCTGCGCCGTGGTGTACTGCTCAACGATGGCCCGACGCTGCCAGCCCGTGTGGAACGCATCGCGCCGCCGGCATTGTGGCCACGCGATCCGCCCGTGCGCTTCCGCAAGACCGTGCCTGACAGCTGGTTGGCGATCACCCTGCGCGAGGGACGCAACCGCCAGGTGCGGCGGATGACTGCGGCGGTCGGTCTACCTACGCTGCGGCTGGTGCGTGCTTCGATGGGGTCCTATCGGCTGGATGACCTGCAGCCGGGCCAATGGCGGCAGCTGGACTGACGCTTCTCCCGTCATGCCGTGTGGCAGGGCCCAACGCCGTTGTCGTAAAACAGAACGGGACGCCGGTTGCCTGGCGTCCCGTATCCGGTGTCCCTGCTGGCGGCGTGCAGACAGCGCGCCTCTCCCATCAGGCATCGCTGCCCATATCGCTGTGTTCGTCGACCACGGTGGTGTCGCGCTTGCTGGAGGCGATGCGTTCTGCCTGACCGTTGACGACATGGCCGTTGGCCAGCTTCTTCTTCTGCTGCTTGCGGTAGACCGCATAGCCCAGCAGGCCGACACCAACAGCCGCCGCGGCGATGGTGACCGCCGGATTGCGACGTACCGCGCGCGTGGCGACGCGGCCACCGGTCTTCACCGCACCCAAGGCCGCGCCGGTCTTCAGCCAGTCCGAAGCGGTCGGGCCAAGATGGCGGAAGGTATCGGCCAGGCTGCCACCGGTGTGTTTCAGGCCATCGCCCAGGCTGCCACCGGCATTCTTCAGGCCATCGCCTGCGTTGTGGGCAAGATCCAGGACGCGCTCCAGGGCGCGGTCGGTGATAACGGTCAGTCTGCTCATGCGTGGGGTCCTTGATGCCTCGGGTCGAAGCCCAGTGTCGCGCGCCCGCTGTAAACAGCGTGTCAGGTGGATCACCACCCGGCGTACACCCGGAGTCGCCGTTCAGCTTCCGGCGAAGCCGGCCGTGGTGGCACCTTTCCCCGGAAGGTGATTTCCCCGGTGGGTGATTTCCCCGGTAGGTGATTTCCCCGGTGGGTGACGACCGTTGGTCGTCACGCTTTCCCCCGCCCCTGCTCAGGTCCCCCTCGGCTTCGCCCGGTGGGTGGCGGTAGCCGTCCACGGATCATCCGGCCAGGGATGCCGCGGGTACCGTCCCTTCATCTCCTTCTTCACCTCCGCATAGGTGTGCTCCCAGAAATTCCGCAGATCCCGGGTCACCTGCAGCGGCCTGCCGCCGGGCGACAGCAGATGCAGGGTCAACGGCATCCGGCCATCGGCGATGCGCGGGGTATCGGCCAGCCCGAACAGTTCCTGCAGCTTCACCGCCAGCACCGGTGGCAGCGGCTCGCCGGTCTCGCTGTCCAGCGCGTAGGTGATGCCGCGCTCCAGGCCGGATGGCACGCTGATGCGCGTCGGCGCATGGCGCTCCACCAGTTGCCGCTGCGACCAGTCCAGCGGCGACTTCAGGGCTTCACCAAAGGCGGCGTCGTCCAGCGCGTCCAGCCGGGTCCTGCCGGAAAACGCCGGTCGCAACCAATCGCTGCGGGTCGCCAACAGGGTCGCGTCGCTGCAGTCGGGCAACGACAGTTCCGGCATCCAGTGTCGCAGCGATTCCACCCGCGCCTGCCACTGGCGCAGCGTGTCCGTCCACGGCAGCGCCTGCAGGCCCAGCTCACCGATCGCCTCGGTCAGTGCCTGCGCAGCGTATGCGGGATCGACGCGCCCCGCCGGGCGACTGTCCAGCACGATGCGGTCGAAACGGGTTTCGCGCCGTGCCACCAGCGCGCGGCGGTCGGCATCCCAGCGCACCTGGTCGGCCGTGATGAAACGCTCCGGGAACGTGCGGCGCAGGTAGGCCTCATCCACCGGCACGCCGCGTTGCAGCAGCCCATCGCGCGCTTCGAAACGCAGCTCGCTGGCGACCAGCCAGGGCTCCCCACGCAGGTCGCTCGACTCGTGCAGGCGCGCGCTGCGACCGTTCGCCAGCAGGTAGCGCCAGGGATCGTCCGGGTGCTGGAAGGCGATGCGGTCCGGGAATGCGTGTGCCAGCAGGTCACCCAGCTGGTGCGCTTCGATGTCCGTGGGCGGGGCGCCATCGCAGCGCAGGCGCCGCCGCCACTGCCGGGCGGCGGCATCGATGGCCGCCAGTCCGCCACGGTTGGCATCGACCGGGACGCGCCCGTTGCGCGATGCCGCCAGCGCCCGCCAGCGGGTGGCCAGCGCATCGCCCCCCTGGCGCAGTGGATCGCGTGCTTCCAGCAGGGCTGCCAGGTCGGCGGCGAGCGCCTGCTGCGCAGGCGGGGCGCCCAGCAGCATCGCCGCCAGCCGTGGATGGGTGCCCAGCGCGAGCATGCGCCGGCCCAGCGCGGTGATGGCATCGTTGCCGGAAAGCGCGCCCAGCCGCCGCAGCAGTTCGCGCGCCGCGGCCATTGGTCCGGCGGGTGGCGCATCCACGAAGCGCAGGTCACTGCTGCCCCATGCCGCCAGTTCCAGCGCCAGCCCGGCCAGTTCCACCTGTTCCATTTCCGTGCGGCGCTGCGCCTCCAGCCGCTGCGATGCTGGCCACAGCCGCCACGCCCAGCCGTCGGCCACCCGCGCGGCGCGTCCAGCACGCTGGTCTGCCGATGCTTGGGCGATGTTCACCACATCCAGCCGGGTGAAGCCACTGTTGGGGTCGTAGCGCGGCTCGCGCGCCAGCCCGCTGTCGATCACCACGCGTACCCCGGGCAGGGTGACCGAGGATTCAGCCACGTTGGTGGCCAGCACCACGCGCCGCCGGCCATCGCTGGCCGGCTGCAGCACGCGCGATTGCTGCTCCACCGGCAGCTCGCCGTGCAATGGCAGCACCTCCACACCGATGCCGGCGTCATCCTGCAGGCCGGCAAGCACGCGCTGGATCTCGCGTTGCCCGGGCAGGAACACCAGCACATCGCCGGGGTGTTCGCGCAGCGCCTGCTGCACCGCGCGGCGCACCTGCAGTTCCAGCGTTTCCTCGCGACGCGCCGGGAAATGAGCGATCTGTACCGGAAAGCCGCGGCCTTCGCTGCTCAGTCGTGGCGCATCCAGGAACCGCGCCAGCCGCTCGCCATCCAGGGTTGCCGACATCACCACCAGCCGCAGGTCCCCGCGCAGCTGCGACTGCACGTCCAGTGCCAGCGCAAGCCCCAGGTCGCCACTGAGATGGCGCTCGTGGAATTCATCGAACAGGATCGCGCCGACCTGCTCCAGCATCGGGTCATCCTGCAGCATGCGGGTCAGGATGCCTTCGGTGACCACCTCGATGCGTGTGCGCGCGGATACTCTGTTTTCGAAGCGGATGCGGTAGCCGACCGTATCGCCAACCTCCTCGCCCAGCTGTCGGGCCATGAACTGTGCAGCGCTGCGTGCGGCCACGCGACGGGGCTCCAGCAGGATGATCCTGCGGTGCTGCAACCATGCCGAATCCAGCAACGCCAGCGGTACCTGGGTGGTCTTGCCGGCGCCGGGCGGTGCTTCCAGCACCAGGCGGGGGTGCGCGGAAAGCGTGTCCCGTATCCGGGGCAGCAGGGGAGAGATCGGAAACTGCAGGTTGTTCATCGGCCTAGGATAAGGGCGTGCATCGGGCGCAGGTACAATGCGGCGGCACTTTCCCCCCTGCGATGACCATGCAACTGATCGATATCGGCGCCAACCTTACCCACGATTCCTTCGACCGTGATCGCGATGCGGTGCTGGCGCGCGCACGCGAAGCCGGCGTGGTGCAGATGGTCGTCACCGGTGCCAGTCGCGAACATTCACCGCTGGCGCTGCAGCTGGCGCGCCAGCATCCGGGGCTCCTGTTCGCCACCGCTGGCGTGCATCCGCACCACGCGGTGGAATACACCGACGAATGCGATGCGGAAATGCGCGCACTGCATGCGCATCCGGAAGTGGTGGCGGTGGGCGAGTGCGGGCTGGATTACTTCCGCGATTTCTCGCCGCGCCCAGCGCAGCATCGCGCGTTCGAGCGACAGCTGCAGCTGGCGTCGGACGTGGTGGCCGCCGATGGTGGGCGCAAGCCGCTCTTCCTGCACCAGCGCGACGCGCATGTCGATTTCATGGCGCAGATGAAGAATTTCGATGGCCGCATCGGCCCGGCGGTGGTGCATTGTTTTACCGGCGAGCGCCAGGAACTGTTCGATTACCTGGACCAGGACTGGTACATCGGCATCACCGGTTGGTTGTGCGATGAACGCCGGGGTGCCCATCTGCGCGAGCTGGTGAAGCACATCCCGGCCAATCGCCTGATGATCGAAACCGACGCGCCCTACCTGCTGCCGCGCTCGCTGAAACCGATGCCGAAGGACCGCCGTAACGAGCCGATGTTCCTTGCGCATATCGTCGAGGAACTGGCGCGCGACCGTGGCGAGGACGTCGGCCAGGTCGCGGCCAATGCCACCGCGGCAACGCGCGCGTTCTTCCGGTTGCCAGCCGCGCCGTCAACCCGGTAGAGCGGGGCTCTGCCCCGCTGCGCGGTGCTCCAGCCGGGCAGAGCCCGGCTCTACGATACCCTGCGCGGTGGTGCATCAGCCGCGCAGGGCACGGCACCCGGCCTGGTATGCCTGCAGATGGCTGTAGGCCACCTGCAGCAACGGGGCCTGCTGGCCGGCCGCGCGGGCACGCGCCAGCATGTCGCCGACGATGTGCGCCGCCTCCACCTGCTGGCCGGCTTCAAGATCGCGCAGCATCGAAGCCTTCATCGTCGAACCGGCATGGGTGAGCGCGGCCAGGGCCGTTTCCCGGGCCGACACCGGCACCGGTTCACCTGCCGCATCGGCCACCGCCAGGCATTCGTCATACAGGGCGCGCACGATGGCTTCGCCATCGCCGGTGGCGACGATGGTGCCGATGTCCGCCCGCAGCAGGCAGGTCGCCGCGGCCAGCGCGGTCAGGAAGGTGTACTTGATCCATTGCTCCTGGCCGATCCGCTCGCTGGCAACATGATCCACGCCGGCCCGGACGCAGGCCGCGGCCAGCGCCAGCACGCGGGCGCTCAGGCCGGCACCGTCGCGCTCGCCGAACGTCAGCTTCGCCGGCCTGGCCAGATGCAGCACGGCACCGTCCCCGGCCTTGGCCGCGCTGATGAAGCACAGCCCGCCAAGCACCGCATCGCGCCCGAAGCGCGCGTCCAGGTCTGCATAGTGGCGCAGTCCATTGAGGATCGGCATCACCGTCGTGGTGGTGCCCACCGCCGGGGCGATCGCCTCGATGGAACTGTCCAGGTCGTAGGCCTTGCAGCTCAGGATCACCAGGTCGAACGGCCTGGCGGCGGCCAGCGCAGGCAGTGCATCGGCCGTGACGTGCTGTACCGGAAACCCGGCATCGCCCAACGGGCTGCGGATCACCAGCCCATCACGCTGCAGCTGGGCCGCGCGCGCCGGGCGGACCAGGAAGGTGACGTCCACGCCGGCCTGCGCCAGGCGCCCGCCGAAATAACCGCCGGTCCCGCCGGCACCGAGGATCAGGATACGCATCCGCTTCAGCTCCGCATGCCCACGCCACGGCGCAGCAGCCACAGGGCCACGACGGTCAGCACCACCACGAAGCCGATCATCAGCGCATAGGCTACCCACAGCGGCACGTCGCTGCTGCCCAGCAGGCCGTAGCGGAACGCGTTCACCATGTAGAAGATCGGGTTGGCATGGGTGGCGGCCTCGGCCCAGCCCGGCAGCAGCTTCACCGAATAGAACACGCCGCCCAGGTAGGTCAGCGGGGTCAGGATGAAGGTCGGCACGATCGCCACGTCATCGAACTTCTTCGCGTATACCGCGTTGATGAAGCCGGCCAGCGAGAAGATCGTCGCGCCCAGCAGCACCGTGGTCAGCGTCACCAGCGGATGCGGGATGCGCACCGGGGTGAAGAACATCGCGATGATCAGCACGATCACGCCCACCATCAGCCCGCGCAGCACTGCGCCCGCCACGTAACCCCACAGGATCACCCAGTTCGGCATCGGGCTGACCAGCAGCTCTTCCACATGCCGGCCGAACTTCGCGCCGAAGAACGAGGAGCTGATGTTGCCGTAGCTGTTCTGGATGACGCTCATCATCACCAGGCCCGGCACGATGAACTGCATGTAGCTGTAACCGCCCATCTCGCCCACGCGCGAGCCGATCAGGCCGCCGAAGATCAGGAAGTACAGGGTCATGGTGATCGCCGGCGGCACCAGGGTCTGGCCCCAGATGCGCAGGATGCGCGCCACTTCACGGCGCACCACGGTGGCCAGCGCGATGCGGTTGCGCTGGCCGTCGGTCAGGCTGGGGGTGCTCATGCGGCTGTCTCCTGGTTGCCGGTGAGGCGCACGAACAGCTCCTCCAGGCGGTTGCTCTTGGTGCGCATGGAACGCACGCGGATGCCGGCGGCGTTCAGTGCCGCGAATACCCGGTTGAGGTCCATGGCGCGTGGCATGTCCACGTCCAGGGTGTGCGCGTCGGTGGCGGCCATGGTGATGCCTTCGATGGCGGGCAGCTGCGTCGGCAGCTCACCGTCGATGTCCAGCAGGAAGCCTTCCACATCGAGCTTGGCCAGCAGCGCACGCATCGGCCCCTGTTCGACGATCCGGCCGTGGTTGATGATGGCCAGGTGCCGGCACAGGTATTCGGCCTCTTCCAGGTAATGGGTGGTGAGGATGATGGTGGTGCCGGCGGCGTTGATTTCCTTCAGCACGCGCCACATGTCGCGGCGGATCTCGATGTCCACGCCGGCGGTCGGCTCGTCCAGGATCAACAGGCGTGGGCGGGTCATCATCGCGCGGGCGATCATCAGCCGGCGTTTCATGCCGCCGGACAGGGTGCGGCTCATCACCTGCGCCTTGTCCCACAGGTGGGCGCGCTTGAGTTCCTCTTCCGTGCGCTGTTCTGCTTCCTGGCGGTTCACGCCGTAGAAGCCGGCGTAGTTCACCAGGATGTCGAAGGGCTTTTCGAACAGGTTGAAGTTGATCTCCTGCGGCACCAGGCCGATCAGGCGCATGGCGGCGCTGCGCTCGCGCACCAGGTCGGTGCCGAACACCTCCACCTGGCCTTCGCTGAGGTTCACCAGCGAGCTGACGATGCCGATCATCGTCGATTTGCCGGCACCGTTCGGGCCCAGCAGTGCGAAGAAGTCGCCGGGAGCCACTTCCAGCGAGACGCCCTTGAGCGCCTGGGTGCCATTGTCGTAGGTCTTGCGCAGATCGCGCACGCGCAGGGCGGGCGCGGTGATGTCGTTCAGGGAGGAAGCCAAGCTCGGAGCCTTCGCGCCTGCGGGTGGCGCATGGAGGGGGGCAGGGGCGGTTATTATAGATCCCCCCACGGGCTTGCCCCGGCTACACACTGTTCCCACCGCCGTGCCAGTCCAATTCCCCCTGAAACTGGTCGACCGCCGCATGCTGGCGCCGACCGTTGGCCATTACCAGTTCCTGCGCGACGACGGCCAGCCGCTGGATTTCCAGCCCGGCCAGTTCATCCAGGTGCATTTCCACTACGCCGACGGGACCGATACCAAGCGCAGCTACTCGCTGGCGACCATCCATGACCACGCGCTGGGCCCGGGCGAGGCGGTGGACATCGCCGTCAGCTTCGTTCCTGGTGGCGCCGCCACGGCGCTGTTCGAAGGGCTGGACATCGGCGGCCAGGTGAGTGCCAGCGGGCCCTATGGCCGCTTCTGCCTGCAACCGGGCGACCGCAACGGCCGCTACCTGCTGATCGCCACCGGTACCGGCGTCACCCCGTACCGCTCCATGCTGCCGCTGCTGGCCACCGCCATGCGCGAACGTGGCGTGCAGGTGGTGCTGCTGCAGGGCGCGCGCAGCCCCGCCGAGCTGCTGTACAGCGATGATTTCCAGGCGTTCGCGGCACAGCATCCGGGCTTCCGTTACGTACCCTGCCTGTCGCGCGAGCTGCCGGCCGCGCCGGGGCCGGATGTGCGCCACGGCTACGTGCAGCAGCACCTGGCGGAGTTCGCAGCGGATGCCGCCACCGACATCGCTTACCTGTGTGGCAACCCGGACATGGTGGATGCCTGCGTGGACGCGCTGAAGGATGCGGGCCTGGGCAACCCGCAGATCCGTCGCGAGAAGTACGTTTCCAGCAAGTAGCCGATGCCTGTCAGCGCCGCGAGCAGAAGGCCACCAGGGCCTGCTGGTACAGCGCGTCGGGCGTTTCGGCAGC
>JAFAFF010000357.1 GCA_023423605.1 Pseudomonadota bacterium | reverse complement strand
GTACCTGGGACGCGCCATCGCTGGCCGATGATCCGCTGGCGGCGGCGTTCCGCGACCAGCTGGAGCGCGTCAAGCCGACGCCGAAAGTGCTGGAGTGGGAACGTATCGTGCAGGAAATGCGCATCGTCACCGAGAAGGTGGTGCGTGGCGGCCAGGCACAGGACGCGGCGGTGGCCGAACTGGATGACCGCGTGGACAAGGTGCTGGCCAAGCGTCGCTGGATGCACGGGCAGGCAAGGCAGCGCGGTGTGTCCGCGTCCGGCAGCGATGCCGCCGCGGTGGAAGGAGGCGTGCCATGAACCGTGCTTCGCTCGCCGGCTGGATGTTCGCCGCACCGGCGATCATCGTGCTCGGGGTGTTCTTCGGGTTGCCGGTGGCATCGGCGCTTGCACTGAGCATCACCGATTTCGACCTGTATTCACTGGCCGACAGCAGCAACCTGCGGTTCGTCGGCCTGGGCAACTACATCGATCTGCTGCAGACGCCGATGTTCTGGAAATCGCTGTGGAACACCACGTATTTCGTGGTGATCGGCGTGCCATTGTCGATCGCGGTGTCGCTGGGCGCGGCCATCCTGCTCAACGCACCCGCCGCGCGCTTCAAGGCGCTTTTCCGCACCGCGCTGTTCGCCCCGGTTGTCACCACCCTGGTCGCCGTGGCGGTCATCTGGCGCTATCTGTTCCATACCAGCTACGGCCTGGTGAACTATGGCCTGGGGCAGATCGGCATCGATCCGGTGGACTGGCTGGGCGACCCGCGCTGGGCCATGCCGACCATCATGCTGTTCGCGGTGTGGAAGAACTTCGGTTACAACATGGTGATCTTCCTGGCGGGCCTGCAGGCCATTCCGCATGACCTGTACGAAGCCGCGCGCATCGATGGTGCCTCGCGCTGGAAGCAGTTCCTGCACATCACGCTGCCGATGCTGGGGCCGGTGCTGCTGGTGGTCGGTGTGATCACCGTCTCCGGTTATTTCCAGCTGTTCGCCGAACCCTACGTGATGACGCGCGGCGATCCGCTGCAGAGCACCGTCAGCGTGCTGTACTTCATGTTCGAGGAAGGCTTCAAATGGTGGAACCTCGGCCGCGCTTCGGCGGTGGCGTTCCTGCTGTTCCTGATCATCCTGGCAGTGACCTCGGTGATGCTGCGCTTCGGGCGCAGGAGGCAGATGGTATGAGTCGCGAGATAGGCCAGTCGCGCTGGCATCCGTGGGTGATCAACGGCGCGCTGCTGGTGCTGGCGCTGGTCAGCCTGGCACCGCTGCTGTGGATGGTCTCGGTCTCGGTCATGCCGGCCGGCGAGGCCACGCAGTTCCCGCCGCCGCTGACGCCTTCGCATGTCACCTTCGCCAACTACCACGAGCTGTTCGCGCGTACCGGCATGGGCGGCAACTTCGCCAACAGCCTGTTTGTTTCTCTGGCGATCACCCTCGGCTCGCTGCTGCTCAACACCATGGCGGGCTATGCGTTCGCCAAGCTGCGTTTCGCCGGCCGCGAACGCCTGTTCCAGGTGCTGATGGCCGCACTGGTGATTCCTGCGCAGGTCGCCATGTTGCCGCTGTTCCTGCTGATGAAGCAGCTGGGGTTGGTGAACAGCTTCGGCGGGGTGATCGTGCCGGCACTGGCCACCGTGTTCGGCATCTTCCTGGTGCGCCAGTACGCGCGCTCGATTCCCGATGAGCTGCTGGAAGCGGCGCGCATCGACGGCGCGGGCGAACTGCGGATCTTCTTCCAGATTGTGCTGCCCATGCTCAAGCCGGTGCAGGTGACCCTGGCCATCTTCACCTTCATGGGCGCCTGGAACGATTTCATGTGGCCGCTGATCGTGCTGACCGACCAGGAGCATTACACCCTGCCGGTGGCACTGGCCACGCTGTCGCGCGAACACATCATGGACGTGGAGATGATGATGGCCGGCGCCGTGGTGACGGTGGTTCCGGTGTTGTTGCTTTTCCTGGTGCTGCAGCGCTATTACATCCAGGGTCTTCTGCTGGGGAGTGTCAAAGGGTGAACCGTCGAATCGTCGCCATGTTGGCACTGATGTCATGCTGGCCGTGCATAGCCGCGGCTGCGCGACCAGCAGCGGCTCCAGTGGCGGCGGCCACGCTGCCGGCGCCCAGGGTCGTGGATGATTTCGATGATCTCGGTCCGTGGAAGCTGGTGCTTTCCGACCAGGTCAGCGGTTCGCTGCGCCCGGTGGCCGGCGCCGGTGGTGGCCGGGCGATGTGCCTGGATTACGATTTCCACGACGTTTCCGGCTACGTGGGCGTGCGCCGCGCGTTGCAGATCGATTACCCGGTGAACTACCGGTTCAATTTCCAGATGCGTGGCGATTCGCCTGCCAACGACCTGCAGTTCAAGCTGCTCGATGCCAGCGGCGACAACGTGTGGTGGGTCAATCGGCCGGGGCAGGTTTTCCCCAAGGCCTGGACGAAGGTGGAATACCGCAGGCGGCATGTCGAAAAGGCCTGGGGTCCCTCGCCGGACACGGAACTCAAGCGCAGCGCCGCAGTGGAGTTCACCATCTACAGCAAGGTGGGCGGGCGCGGCACGGTGTGCTTCGACAGGCTGACCCTGCAGGGCCTGCCGGCCCGTGACGATTCACCGCTGAAGCCGGAGGTGCTGGCCGACACCGCCACCGCCCTGCAGGACCGGATGATCGATGGCAAGGATGATACGTTCTGGGTGAGCGGCGGCGTCAAGCAGCAGACCGTCAGCCTGGACCTGGGCCGCCCGCGCGAGATCGGCGGCGCGGTGATCGACTGGCTGCCGGGCCTGGAGGCCACCCGCTATACCGTGCGTGCTTCGCAGGATGGTCGCGACTGGCGTACCGTGCGTGAGGTCACCGATGGCAGCGGCGGGCGCGATTGGCTGGCCTTGCCGGAAACCGACGCCCGCTACCTGCGAGTGGACCTGCAGGACGGCCCGAACTGGCGTTACGGAATCCGTGACATCGCCCTGAAGCCGCTTTCCTTCGCGGCCACGCCGAACGCGTTCCTGTCCTCGGTGGCGGCCGACCTGCCGCGTGGCGCACTGCCGCGCGCCTATGTCGGCGAGCAACCGAGCTGGACCCTGCTGGGCCTGGATGGTGGCCGCGAACAAGCGCTGATCAGTGAAGATGGTGCGGTGGAGATGGCACGCGGCAGCTTCAGTGTCGAACCCTTCCTCCGGCTGGACGGCAAGCTGCTCAGCTGGAGCGATGTCACCACCTTGCAATCGCTGCAGGACGGCTACCTGCCCATCGCCAGCGTGGACCGCCAGTACGAGAAAGCCTCGCTGTCGGTCACCGGTTTCGTGCAGGGCACGCCGGACAAGGCGCAACTGGTGACGCGCTATTCGCTGAAGAACACGGACAAGGTGGCGCACGAATACACCCTGGCATTGGCCATCCGGCCATGGCAGGTCAATCCGCCGACCCAGTTCCTCAATACGGTGGGGGGCTTCAGCCGCATCGACAGCCTGGAGGTGGGCAAGGACCTGGTGAAGGTCAACGGCGAAGCGCGGGTATATGCCATGCAGGCGCCGGATGCACGTTTCGCCACGCCATTCGATGGCAAGCTGGAGGTGATGCACCTGGCCAGCGGCAAGCTGCCGGAGACGACTTCGGTGAAGGACGCCACCGGCCTGGCTTCCGGTGCGCTGCTCTATACCCTCACGCTGCAGCCCGGGCAGAGCCGCGAGGTCGCGCTGGTGTTCCCGCAGACCGGCAGCTTTTCCGCGCGCGGCTTCGATGCCGGCAAGGCGCAATCCCAGGTTGCGGCCATGTGGCGGCAGAAACTGGACGGGCTGCAGCTGAAAGTACCTGCGGCCGGCCAGCCGCTGGCCGATACACTGCGCACCGCGCTGGCGCACATGCTGATATCGCGGGTGGGGCCGCGCCTGCAGCCGGGCACGCGTTCGTATGGCCGCAGCTGGATCCGCGATGGCGCGATGATTTCCGAAGGCCTGCTGCGCATGGGCCGCAGCGACGCGGTGCGCGACTATGTGCAATGGTACGCACCGTACCAGTTCCAGAATGGCAAGGTGCCGTGCTGCGTGGATGATCGCGGCAGCGATCCGGTGCCGGAGAACGACAGCCATGGCGAGCTGATCTACAACATCGCCGAATACTGGCGCTACACCGGCGATGACGCGTTCCTTGAAGCCATGTGGCCGCACGTGATCGGCGCGTTCCATTACATGGAGCGCCTGCGTGCCAGTGAGCGCAATGAAGAAAACCGGGCACGCAATCCCGCCTTCTACGGCATGATGCCGGCCTCGATCAGCCACGAAGGTTACTCGGCCAAGCCGATGCATTCGTACTGGGACAACTTCTGGGCGCTGCGTGGTTACAAGGATGCGGCCATCATCGCCGAACACCTGCAGAAGATGGAGGTGCTGGCGATCACCGGCGCACGCGACGAGTTCCGCGACGACCTGCAGGCATCGCTGCAGTCGGCGATGGACCAGCACCGCATCGATTTCCTGCCCGGTTCGGCCGAACTGGGCGATTTCGACGCCACTTCCACCACCATCGCGCTGGCCCCTGGTGGCGAGCAGGGCCGTCTGCCGCAGCCGGCCCTGGAGAACACGTTCGAACGGTACTGGAACGAGTTCGTGCAGCGTCGCGATGGCAAGCGCGAATGGAAGGACTACACGCCCTACGAGTGGCGCAACGTCGCCGCCTTCGTGCGCCTGGGCTGGCGCGAGCGGGCCTGGCAGGCCACCGAGTTCTTCTTCAAGGACCGCTCGCCACAGCCATGGAACCAGTGGGCGGAAGTGGTTTCGCGCACGCCGCGCAAGCCGTTCTTCGTCGGCGACCTGCCACATGCCTGGGTGGCATCGGACTTCGTGCGTTCGGCGCTGGACATGTTCGCCTACAGCCGTGATGTGGATCAGTCGCTGGTGCTTGCGGCGGGCGTGCCGGTGCGCTGGCTTGAAGGGCAGGGCATTGCGGTGAAGGGGCTGCGCACGCCCCACGGCACCCTGGACTACCGCCTGCAACGCCGTGAACGCACGCTGCTGCTGGAGATCGGTGCCGGCGTGGTTGCTCCCGCTGGTGGGCTGATCCTGCAGTGGCCCTATGGCGGCGACCCCGGTGCGGCCACCATCGACGGCGAACCGGTGGAATGGACGGCTGGCGAACTGCATGTACACCAGGTGCCGGCCAGGATCGAGATCGACATACCGGCGGCCGTGCGCCGCGCCGAACGCCGGGGCAACTGAAGTGGGCCAGGGGCGCGGAACGCAGCGGCGGCGCCTGCTGCGCGCGCTGCTCGGCATCGCACTGGTGCCGGGTACCCTGTACGCGGCCAGCCCCGGGGTTCCCGCCAGCCCTGTAGAGCCGGGCTCTGCCCGGTTGACCCAGGATGCCGAAATTCCCGCCGGCCTGTTAGAGCCGGGCTCTGCCCGGCTGCCCGGGAATGCCGAAATTCCCGCCAGCGGGGCAGAGCCCCGCTCTACGTCGGCGATCTCCACCGACGGCATGACCATGGTGACCTTCAACCTGCATCATGATCGCGAAGAATGGATGGAACGGCGCCGGACGATCCTCGCCGAACTGCAGCGATTGCAACCCGATGCCATTGCATTGCAGGAGGTCATCGAGAAGCCGGGCGTGCGCAACCAGGCCGAATGGCTGGCCAAGGGGCTTGGCTACCAGTATCTGTTCGTGTCCACCGATCCGCCTGGTGCCGGCAAACGCTACGGCAACGCCGTGCTGACGCGGCGGCCGGTGCTGGCCCGCAACGAACACCTGCTGCAGCCGCTGGATGATTACCGCACCGTGGGCCATCTGCGCGTCGAGATCGGTGGCCGGCCGGTGAATGTCTACGCCACCCATCTCAACGAGCGCGCCGACGAGAATGGCCAGCGCATCCGCCGCACGCAGGTGGAAGACCTGCTGCGGTTCATCGCCGCGACATCGGCGGGCGCGCCAGTGGTGATTGCAGGCGATTTCAACGCACTGGTGGATGCCGGCGACCTGAGCGCGCTGCGCAGCCGCTATGGCGACAGTTTCGGCAGTGTGCACGTCAACAACGACCTGGCCACGGTGAGCACGCTCAACCGCCATTACTACCAGGCGCCTTCGCGCATCGACCACATTTTCTTCCAGCAGGAGGAAATGCTGGCCCGTGAAGCGCGGTTGCTGTTCGACGAACCTGACGGCGACGGCCGCTGGGCATCGGACCACTACGGCGTGTGGACACGCCTGCAGTTCACCCCCCAAAAAGAAGGGGACGGAGGCGGTTAATTCGAATTAACCGCCTCCGTCCCCTTTTTTTGCGCAGCGGCCGGAGGCCGCTGTTCTTTTGCCTGCTGCCGCGGGATCAGTCCTGCGGCAGGGTGCCGTGCCGTGGCTTGTCGTCTTCGACTTCCGCTGCGGCCGGTGTGGCGTCGGCGGACGGCGCCGGCTCCACGGCACTTTCCGGCTGCGCGGCGATGGCAGCCTGGCCGGCCGCGTCGGTGCTGCCGGCGTGGACGGCGGGTTCGGCGCCCGCTACATCAACCGGTGCCGGGGCAGCCGCGATGTCGGCTTCGGTCGGCTTGACGGGGGACGGAGCAGGGGCGGGTGCCGCCGCCGTGGTCGTCGCCACCGCCACTTCGCTGCTCACCGGCGTGGCCGCCGGCTCTGCGGCCTGCGTCTCGGTGCGGGCCGGTGCCGGGGTGGCATCGGCCTTCGGCGACGACGTCCCGGCGATGGCATTGAGCAGCGTCGCCTGCACCGGGGCAGCTGGCCGGCTGTCCTGGTCGGGCGCGGTGCTTGCGTCGGTGGCCTGTACGGACGGGCCGGAGTCGGCCGGGGCAGTCGCCGCTACCGGTGCAGACGGAGCCGGCGTCGGAGCCGGAGCCGGAGCGGGGGTGGCAGTCACAACCGGCTGCTGCGCATGCGTGGGCTCGACGATGGCCTGTGACGGGGCGCTGTCGACCTTCGGTGCTGCGGTGCGCGTGGCGTCGGGCTTCGACGTGTCGGCGCCTGCAGCCTCGGCCGTGGATGCCGCGGCCTTCGGTGCTTCGTCCTTCACCGTTGCGGGGGGCGCAACGTGCGGCTCCGGCGCATCGCCCTTCGGCGACGTGGCAGTGGAAGTCGCTGCATCGATGACGGCGCTCGCTGCCGCCGGCACGATGGCCGCTGTGGTCATCACCGCCGCAGCGCGCTGGTCGGCACCGGTCGCTGCCGGTACCTCGCCGTCGTCATCGAAGTCGAACTCCGGCTGCGGGCGCACGGCCTTTGGCTCGCGTTTCTCCACGTTATCGACCCGCGCATCCGCAGGCCGGGTGGCGCCTGTTTCCTGCGCCTCCTCGCCGTCGTCCTCATCGGACTCGTCATGACCCAGCGCGTCGGTGGTGGTGCCTTCGCTGTTGCCGCGACGACGACGACGGCCACCGCGACGACCGCGACGGCGACGCGTGGTGCCTTCGCCGTTGCCTTCCTCGCCCGGAGTGGCTTCTTCGCCGGCAACGACCGTGGCCGCTGCCTCGCCGGTTACCGCAGGCGTATCGCCTGCGTCGGTAGCCGGGGAGACGGCATGCGGCACCGCGACCGGTGCGACGACGGCCGCCGTGGGGGTCTCCTCACGCGGCGGTTCGTGGTTGCCGGTGGCCACTGCGGCGGGCACAACTGCTGCGGACGCGGCAGCGTCCAGCGGATCGGCCGTGGTGCGCTGTGGCTTGTCGGTGGCCGCCTTGTCGCCGTCCTGCTGGCCACGCGGCTGGCGCGGCTGCTTCACCTTCGGCTGCTGCGGCGCGGTCTGCGGCTGGCTTTGGGCCTGCTCGCCACGTTCGTTGCGCTGCTTGCCGGTCTGGCCCTGCTCGGCGCGTTCCTGGCGCTGCTTCGGCTGCTGGCCGTTCTGCGCATTGCTGCCGGCATTGGCCTGGGCGGCATTGCCACCCTGGCCGGCCTGGCCACGCTCGCGGCGTTCGCCGCGTTCCTTGCGGCCCTGGCCCTGTGCCTGCGCCTCGCCATTGCGGTTGTCGTCGCGGCGGTCCTTGCGGTCCTTGTTGCGGTCCTTGCCACGATCCTTGCCGCGGTCCTTGCGTCCTGCTTCGCCCTGCGGCTGGCGCGCGGCCGGCGTCGGTGCCGGCGCGGGGGCGGGTTCGCCACCGAAGATCCGCTTGAACCAGCCCACCACGCCGCCGCTGGCAGCCGGTGCCGGAGCGGGCGCTGCCACCCGGGCAGGGGCCGGCTGCGGTGCCGGTTCCTCGCGCACGGGGGCCGGGGCGCTGTGCTGCACCTGGGTCACGGCCGGCGGCGGAATGTTCAGCTGGCCCTTGGTCAGCGCATGTACCGGCAGCTTGCGCGGGGTACCGCGCTGGTAGCTCGGTCGGCCGCTTTCCTCGCCCAGTTCGTTCTCGCGCAGGCGGGTCACCGCATAGTGCGGGGTACGCAGCTGCTCGTCGGCGACGATCACGATCGGTGCTTCATGGCGCTGTTCAATCTCGCGCAGCGCGCTGCGCTTCTCGTTCAGCAGGTAATTGGCGATTTCCACCGGTGCCTGTACCAGCACCTGCCCGGTGTTTTCCTTCATCGCGTGTTCTTCGGCGACGCGGATGATGGACAGCGACAGCGATTCGACGCTGCGCATGCGGCCATGGCCATCGCACTGCGGGCAGACCAGCTGGCTGGATTCGCCCAGGCTGGGACGCAGGCGCTGGCGGCTCATTTCCAGCAGGCCGAAACGCGAGATGCGCCCCACCTGCACGCGCGCGCGGTCGTACTTGAGGGCCTGCGCCAGGCGGTTTTCCACTTCGCGCTGGTGCTTGTTGGAGGACATGTCGATGAAGTCGATGACCACCAGGCCGCCCAGGTCGCGCAGGCGCAGCTGGCGGGCGGCCTCTTCGGCGGCCTCCAGGTTGGTCTGGAACGCGGTGTCCTCGATGTCGCTGCCCTTGGTGGCGCGCGAGGAATTCACGTCGATGGCGGTCAGCGCCTCGGTCTGGTCTACCACGATCGAACCGCCCGACGGCAGGCGCACGTTACGCTCGTAGGCACCTTCGATCTGCGATTCGATCTGGAAGCGGTTGAACAGCGGGATGTCGTCCTTGTAATGCTTGAGCTTGCGCAGGGTCTGCGGCATCACCTGCTGCATGAACTCGCGGGCGTGCTCGTACATTTCCTCGGTATCGACCAGGATCTCGCCGATGTCGGCGCGCAGGTAATCGCGCAGGGCACGCACGATCAGCCGCGATTCCTGGTAGATCAGGAACGGGGCGGGCCTGCTCAGCGCCGCCTCGGCGATGGCGCGCCACACGTTCAGCAGGTAATCCAGGTCCCACTGCAGTTCTTCGGCATCGCGGCCGACGCCGGCGGTGCGGATGATCACGCCCATGTCGTCGGGGATGTCCAGCTTGTCCAGCGCGTCCTTCAGTGCGGCACGGTCCTCACCCTCGATGCGGCGGGACACGCCGCCGGCACTCGGCGAGTTCGGCATCAGCACCATGTAGCGGCCGGCCAGCGAGATGAACGTGGTCAGGGCAGCGCCCTTGTTGCCGCGCTCATCCTTGTCCACCTGCACCACCACTTCCTGGCCTTCGCGCAGCAGTTCGCGGATGCCGGCCTTGTTGTGGTCCACACCGGCCTGGAAGTAGTCGCGGGAGATTTCCTTCAGCGGCAGGAAGCCGTGGCGCCCACCGCCGTATTCGACGAAGGCGGCTTCCAGCGAGGGCTCGATGCGGAAGATCCGGCCCTTGTAGATGTTGGACTTCTTCTGTTCCTTGTTCGGCTGTTCGATGTCGATGTCGTACAACGACTGGCCATCGACGATGGCGACACGCAGTTCTTCAGCCTGCGTGGCGTTGATCAGCATTCGCTTCATTGTTGCGTTCCTCGCAAGCGGCTACCGCGCGGAACGCCATGGGGTTTCGCCTCTGGACACGGCTGGCCGCCCATTCGCGCAGGCGCGGGGAGGGGGGCCCGGGTTTCCAGCGCTACGACACCACGGCAGGCCGCGGGAGCGCTCTCATTCTGGTTTTGGGTACTACGGACCGGCGGCAGCTGTCAGCAGGGCTGGAGCGCCACGCGGGGCATGTTCAGCGCGATTGCGTGTCAGGCAACCGGCGATGGCCGGGAACGCCGGCGAGCCGCTAACATGGCCGCCCCGGGGGCGGTGGTCGCGCACTGTGCCGGATTCGTCGGAAGCTGGGCTTCTGGCCCGTGGTAACTTCCAACGAAATCAATCCCTTATCTCGCCGCCCGAGTGTACCAGAATAAACTGCCTGATGACCGTCCAAGACAACCCGATAGCTGCTGCCGACAAGCCCTCCGTGCGCATGATCACTGTTTCCGAGGATCGTGCAGGACAACGGCTGGACAATTTCCTGCTCGGCCAGCTGAAAGGAGCGCCCCGCAGCCTGGTGTACAAGCTGGTGCGCAGTGGCCAGGTACGGGTGAACGGGGGGCGTGCCAAGGCCGAGCGCAAGCTGGAGGCGGGCGATGAAGTCCGCGTGCCCCCGGTCCGGCTGGCCGAGGAAGGCGACAGGGCTGCACCGCCTGAAGGATTCATGCGCCGGCTGGAGCAGGCCATCGTGTTCGAGGACGAGCGCCTGCTGGCGTTGAACAAGCCTTCCGGGGTGGCCAGCCACGGTGGCAGCGGCATCAGCTTCGGGGCCATCGAGACCCTGCGCGCGCTGCGTCCCGGCCGCACGCTGGAGCTGGTGCACCGGCTGGATCGCGACACGTCCGGGCTGTTGATCGTGGCCAAGAAGCGTTCGGCGTTGAGCGAGTTGCAGGCGCTGCTGCGTGAGGACCACGGTGCGGGCATCCGCAAGCGGTACCTGACGCTGCTGGCCGGGCGCATGCCGGACGGGACGATGACCGTGGATGCGCCGCTGCACGTGGGCCTGCGCCAGGGCGGGGAGCGGCATGTGCAGGTGAACGCCATCGGCAAGCCATCGGTGAGCCATTTCAAGGTGCTGGAGCGTCGGGGCGGCCATTCCTATTGCGAGGTGCGCATCGAGACCGGGCGCACGCACCAGATCCGCGTGCATGCGCAACATCTCGGTCATGCGGTGGCGGGTGACGACAAATACGGCGATCCTGCGGTCAACAAGCGGCTTCGCGAGCAGATCGGATTGAAGCGCCTGTTCCTGCATGCGGCTTCACTGGAATTCGCGCTGGATGCGGGAAGGACGCCTTACGTGCTGAATGCGCCACTGGCCGATGAGCTGGTCGAGGCGCTGGATCGGTTGAAGTAGGCCGGCGAACGGCGAAGCCCCTCGCGGCTGGCGGTTGGGTACCCGTTCCATGAGGGGCGGGCGGCGTGGGTTGTCGGGACACGCTGCAAGTACGTCCATGTAAGCTCCTTTCGCCC
>JAFAFF010000349.1 GCA_023423605.1 Pseudomonadota bacterium | reverse complement strand
CGGTTCGATGGTGCAGTTCAAGCGTCCGGACGATTACGTGCAGCGCCGCAAGGCGGAAATCGAAGCGATGACCCCGGCGCAGGTGCAGCAGGCGGCCGCGGCCATCAAGCCCGAGGCGCTGACCTGGGTGGTGGTCGGTGACCTCAAGGAAACCGAGCCGGCGGTGCGCGCACTGGATCTTGGCGAAGTGACCATTCTTGACGCCGATGGCAATCCGGTGACCCGCTGAGCCACAGCGCACGCGCCAGGTAGAGCGGGGCTCTGCCCCGCTGCCTGCCCGGCAACGCCCCAGCCGGGCAGAGCCCGGCTCTACGCGGGTTTCGCGGCAAATCCCAGCCGGGCAGAGCCCGGCTCTACCTTCTGTTCAGCCTGTTCAGGCACAATCCCTGCAAACCTTCCCGGTACCTCGCCATGCGCCTCATCCTGCTTTCCGCCCTGCTGCTCAGCACCGCCGCCTGCACCTGGGTGCCGATCGAATCGTCGGGCAAGACCGTCCGCGTGCTCCCGGCCGGCGCGGTTCCCGCAGGCTGCCAGGCCAAGGGCGAAGTGGTGGTCTCGGTGAAGAGCAAGGTGGGTTTCTACAACCGCAACCCGCTGCGGGTGCAGGAGGAGCTGGAAACCCTGGCCCGCAACGAGGCACCCAGCGCCGGCGCCAACGCCGTGCAGGCCTCGGCCCCGCCGGCCGACGGCAGCCAGCGTTTTGCCGCCTTCCAGTGCCCGCCGCGATAGGCCCGGGCACCATACGGCAGCGTCTGAATTCGTAAAGATGCGGTTAAAGCGTCGCGGTTATAGAATAACCCCCCTTTTGCCTGAGCCTTGGCGCTACCTCGATGCTCTTCAAGAATGTCTCGATCGCCGGCCTGGCGCACGTCGATGCGCCGCATACGCTGACGACGAAGGAAATCAACGAACGTCTGCAGCCCACCCTTGACCGTCTCGGCATCCGCACCGACGTGCTCGGCGACATCGCCGGCATCCACGCGCGGCGGCTCTGGGATGCCGGTACGCTGGCATCGGACGCGGCGACCATGGCCGCCCGCAAGGCGCTGGAAGACGCAGGCATCGGTGCCGACCGCATCGGCCTGGTGGTCAATACCTCGGTCAGCCGCGATTACCTGGAACCGTCCACGGCCAGCATCGTGTCGGGCAACCTGGGGGTTGGCGAAGAGTGCATGACCTTCGACGTCGCCAATGCGTGCCTGGCCTTCATCAACGGCATGGACATCGCTGCGCGCATGCTTGAGCGCGGTGAACTGGATTACGCGCTGGTGGTGGACGGCGAGACCGCCAACCTGGTGTACGAAAAGACCCTGGAGCGGATGACCGCGCCGGATGTCACCGCCGACGATTTCCGCAACGAGCTGGCCGCACTGACCACCGGTTCGGGCGCCGCCGCCATGGTGATGGCGCGCTCGGAACTGGTACCGGACGCGCCGCGCTACAAGGGCGGCGTGACCCGCTCGGCCACGGAATGGAACCAGCTGTGCCTGGGCAATCTTGACCGCATGGTCACCGATACCCGCCAGCTGCTCATCGAAGGCATCAAGCTGGCACAGAAGACCTTCACCGCCGCCAAGGTGGCGCTGGGCTGGGCGGTGGAGGAACTGGACCAGTTCGTCATCCACCAGGTCAGCCAGCCGCACACGGCCGCCTTCATCAAGAACTTCGGCATCGACCCGAAGAAGGTGATGACCATCTTCGGCGAGCACGGCAACATCGGTCCGGCTTCCGTGCCGATCGTGCTGAGCAAGCTCAAGCAGCTGGGCAAGCTGAAGAAGGGTGACCGCATCGCGCTGCTGGGTATCGGCTCGGGCCTGAACTGTTCGATGGCTGAAGTGGTCTGGTAAGCGCGCCGGAACGTTGAACTCCAGGGCCGGTTCTACCGGCCCTTTTTACAGGTGTGATCCGATGTCCAAGCTTCCCGGTTACCCAGCCCACCCGCAGCGTTTCGAGGTCCGTCCCGGCCTGTCGATGAACTACCTGGACGAAGGTCCGCGCGATGGCGAAGTGGTGGTGATGGTCCATGGCAACCCGTCGTGGAGCTATTACTGGCGCACCCTGGTGGCCGGCCTGTCCGACCGCTATCGCTGCATCGTGCCGGACCACATCGGCATGGGGCTGTCCGACAAGCCTTCAGATGACCGCTACACGTACACGCTGCAGTCGCGCGTGGATGATCTCGATGCGTTGCTCGAGCACCTGGGCATCAGCGGGCCGGTCACGCTGGCGGTGCACGATTGGGGCGGGATGATCGGATTCGGCTGGGCGCTGTCCCACCACGCGCAGGTCAGGCGCCTGGTAGTGCTCAATACTGCCGCATTCCCGATGCCGGCGGCGAAGAAAATGCCGTGGCAGATCGCCCTGGGGCGGCACTGGAAGGTGGGCGAGTGGATCATCCGTACCTTCAACGCGTTCTCTGCCGGTGCCTCATGGCTGGGCGTGGAACGGAAGATGCCCGCCGACGTACGCCGCGCCTACGTGGCGCCGTATGACAGCTACGCCAACCGCATCAGCACCATCCGCTTCATGCAGGACATCCCCCTGTCGCCGGCCGATCAGGCCTGGCCGCTGCTGGAACGCGCCGGCCAGGTGCTGCCGTCCTATGCTGACCGCCCGGCCTTCATCGGCTGGGGACTGCGCGACTTCGTGTTCGACCACCATTTCCTGGAAGGTTTCCAGAAGGCGCTGCCGCAGGCCGAAGTGCATGCGTTCGAAGATGCCGGGCATTACGTGCTGGAAGACAAGCACGAAGTGCTGGTGCCGCGGATACGCGCGTTCCTGGATGCGAACCCGCTCTGATCGATGTGACGACCAACGGTCGTCACCCACCCTCCTGACCACGCGGTTGTGAGTGCGGTGGGTACCGACCGTTGGTCGGTACGCCGCTCAGGCAAACATCAAGGGGGCTTTTCACCTGATACATCGCGGTGGGTACCGACCGTTGGTCGGTACCATGCTCAGGCCGCGATCGGTGCCTGCGGTGACGGGCTGTTGCCATTGTCGTCAGGATGGCCGTCGTCGTTGTCGGCGTCATCGCGCCAGCGCCAGTCGGCCAGCGTCAGCGGTGGCAGCCCATGGACGATCCGGGCCTTGTCGCACTGGGGGCTGGCCTTGCCGTATTCCCATGAAGCATCCACCTCCCGGCACACGCTCGGCCGGTTGGGGTGGATGCTGCAGCGCGAATACACCCCGATGTCCGCATCCAGCGCCACGCAGCGTATGGGCGCCGAATGCGTACCGCGCATGCACAGCCGATGCGGATCCAGGGTTTCCGTCAGCTGGTGCGGTACGCCGCCGGGCGTAACCTCGTCCGATTCCATCCAGTGGAAGGCCACGCGGTATTGGGTGCAGCAGGCGCCGCAGGTCATGCAGGGATGTTGCATGGGCAATCCGCCTCGGGCGGCAGTCAGGATGGGGAACGAGGCTGCGGATTTTCCACGAAGCGGGCCGCCGCGCAAGAAATTCCGGAAGCGGCGACAATGAACGCATGAACGGACCCTGCAATATCGCTGCGCGGCTGCCCGAACTGGCCCGCGAACGCCCTGACCAGATTGCCATCCGCTGCCCCGGACGCCGGGGTCCCGGCAATGGCATGGCCGCTTACGATGTCACCCTGGACTACCGCCAGCTGGACGCCCGCAGCGATGCGATGGCGGCCGGATTGGCCGCCTTCGGCATTGGTCGCGGCGTCCGCACGGTGATGATGGTGCGCCCCTCGCCGGAGTTCTTCCTGTTGATGTTCGCGCTGTTCAAGCTCGGCGCGGTGCCGGTGCTGGTGGACCCGGGCATCGACAGGCGTGCCCTGAAGCAATGCCTGGATGAAGCCCAACCGGAAGCGTTCATCGGCATACCGCTGGCTCACGTGGCGCGGCTGGCGCTGCGCTGGGCGCCGTCGGCACGCAAGCTGGTCACCGTGGGGCGGCGAATGGGCTGGGGCGGCACCACCCTGGCTGCGCTGGAGCGCAGTGGCACCGGCGCCGGCCCCATGCTGGCGCAGACCGATGGTGAGGACGTGGCCGCGATCCTGTTCACCAGCGGCTCTACCGGCGTGCCCAAGGGCGTGGTCTACCGCCACCGCCATTTCGCGGGCCAGGTGGCGCTGCTGGGACAGGCATTCGGCATGCAGCCCGGTGGCGTGGACCTGCCCACGTTCCCACCCTTCGCCCTGTTCGACCCCGCACTGGGGCTGACATCGGTGATTCCGGACATGGACCCTACCCGGCCCGCGCAGGCCGACCCGCGTCGCCTGCACGATGCGATCCAGCGTCACGGGGTGACCCAGCTGTTCGGCTCGCCCGCGCTGATGCGGGTGCTGGCCGACCATGGCACGCCGCTGGCCGGGGTGATGCGGGTCACCTCCGCCGGTGCCCCGGTTCCGCCCGACGTGGTGGCCAGGATCCGGCGCCTGCTGCCGGCTGACGCACAGTTCTGGACGCCTTACGGGGCTACCGAATGCCTGCCGGTGGCAGTGATCGAGGGCCGGGAGCTGGAAAGCACCCGCGCGGCCACTGAAACCGGCGCCGGCACCTGCGTGGGCACCGTGGTGCAGCCCAACCAGGTGCGCATCATCGCCATCGACGACGCGCCGCTGCCGGACTGGACGCAGGTGCGCGAGCTGCCGGCAGGCGAGATCGGCGAGATCACCGTGATCGGGCCGACCACCACTGACAGCTATTTCAATCGTCCGCAGGCCACCGCGGCAGCGAAGATCGCCGAAACCCTGGCTGATGGCCGCCAGCGCATCGTGCATCGCATGGGCGATGTGGGGTACTTCGATGCGCAGGGGCGCCTGTGGTTCTGCGGCAGGAAGGCCCAGCGCGTGGAGACCGCGCAGGGCCCACTGTATACCGAACAGGTGGAGCCGGTGTTCAACACCGTGCCGGGCGTGGCACGCAGTGCGCTGGTGGGCGTCGGCGTGGCTGGAGCGCAGGTACCGGTACTGTGCGTGGAACTGGCGCGGGGTCAATCCGATTCGGCCGCGCTGCAGGAAGCACTGCGTGCCAAAGCGGCGGCCCGCCTGCCCGAGGCCGGCCTGCAGCACTTCCTGGTGCACTCGGGGTTTCCGGTGGACATCCGCCACAACGCCAAGATCGGCCGCGAGAAACTGGCCGCGTGGGCCGCTGCGGAACTGGAGAAGCAGGCATGAAGATACTCGTTACCGGTGGCGGTGGTTTCCTCGGTCAGGCCCTGTGTGCCGGGCTGGTGGAACGCGGCCACCAGGTGCTCAGCTTCAACCGCGGCCATTACCGCGCGCTGCAGGCGATGGGCGTCGGCCAGATACAGGGCGATCTGGCCGATGCGCAGGCGGTGCTGCATGCGGTGACCGGCATGGATGCAGTGCTGCACAACGCGGCAAAGGCGGGGGCCTGGGGCAGCTACGAGAGTTACCACCAGGCCAACGTGGTCGGCACCGACAACGTCATCGCCGCTTGCCGCGCGCAGGGCATTTCGCGGCTGGTGTATACCTCCACGCCCAGCGTGACCCACCGCGCCACGCATCCGGTGGAAGGCCTGGGCGCGGATGAAGTGCCCTATGGCGAGGATTTCCAGGCACCTTACGCGGCAACCAAGGCCATTGCCGAGCAACGCGTGCTGGCGGCCAACGATGCCACGCTGGCCACCGTGGCGCTGCGCCCGCGGTTGATCTGGGGGCCGGGCGACCAGCAGCTGGTGCCACGCCTGGCCCAGCGGGCGCGTGCCGGGCGGCTGCGCCTGGTCGGCGATGGCAGCAACAAGGTGGACACCACCTATATCGACAATGCCGCGCTGGCGCATTTCCTCGCACTGGAGGCGCTGGCCCCCGGCGCTGCCTGCGCCGGCAAGGCCTACTTCATCTCCAACGGCGAACCACTGCCCATGCGCGAGCTGCTCAACAAGCTGCTGGACGCGGTCGGCGCGCCCGGCGTGCACAAGACGCTGAGCTTCAAGGCCGCCTACCGCATCGGCGCGGTATGCGAGCGGTTATGGCCGTTGCTGCGCCTTCCGGGCGAGCCACCGTTGACGCGTTTCCTGGCCGAACAGCTGTGTACCGCGCACTGGTACAGCATGGAACCGGCCCGCCGGGATTTCGGATACGTGCCCAAGGTGAGTATTGACGAAGGCCTCACCCGGCTGAAGGCTTCATCACGCGGCGAGTTTCCCATCACTTCCTGAACACCAGCCTCGCGGGAGGATAGGCCCCAACGCCGAACACGGCACCCACCCGCGAGGACCGCCCATGCTGCATTACGCCATCGTCTTTTTCGTCATCGCCATCATCGCTGCGGTGCTCGGCTTCTCCGGTATCGCCGGCGCGGCCACCAACATCGCCTGGATCCTGTTCGTGGTGTTCCTGGTGCTGGCGGTGATCTCGATGTTCCGCAAAGGACGCGTATAAGCGCCGCGAGCGTTACCGCATGAAAGAAGAGGCCGGGCATTGCCCGGCCTCGTCATGTCAACGCCCACGTAGAGCCGGGCTCTGCCCGGCTGAGCATCCAACCATAGAGCCGGGCTCGGCCCGGCTGCCAGATGTGCAAAGCGGGGCAGAGCCCCGCTCTACGCGACGCATCCAATCGTCTTTCCTTGCTGCGGCTTCCTGCTGTTCCCACCGTGTCTGCAACCGAGGGAGCACGCCGCACCTGCGCCTGCCAAAGACCCGCCGCAGTCTGTCTCCCGGGTAGAATGCGCGCATGTCCTTCTCCCTGCTCAAATCCCTCAAGCCGGTCGCCGGTCGCGCCCTGCAGGTCGCGCTCAACCGTGCGCTGGCGCTGGATACCGATACCCGCCAGGCGCTTTCCACGCTGGATGGCCGCCATATCGATCTGACCCTGGAAGCGCCCTCGCTGGCCATGCGCATCAGCGTGCATGACCAGCGCCTGGAAGTCGGCCCGGTGGACCATCGCGAGGCGGATCTTGCCGTGCGCAGCAGCCTGTCCGGCGTGCTCGCCCAGCTGCCCCTGATGGCACGATCGCGCAACGCGCAGGGCAACCCGCCGGGCCGCGTGCGGGTGGCCGGCGATGCCGAGCTGGCGCGCCGCCTGCAGCAGCTGGCCAAGGGGTTCGATCCCGACTGGCAGCTGCCGTTCGTGCGCGTGTTCGGCGAAGTGGTCGGCGTGCAGGTGGCCAATGCGTTCCGCAGCGCGCTGCAGCATGCACGCCGCGGGGCATCCGATCTGGCCCACACCGCCGCCGAGTTCGTTACCGAGGAGTCCCGGGATGTCGTGCCGCGCGGCGAACTGGATGCCTTCCATGATGATGTGGACGTGCTGCGCGATGATGTCGAGCGTCTGGCGGCGCGCGTGCAGCGCCTGCGGGGCGCGGCATGAAGGCCCTGTTGCGGGCCGGCCGTATTGGTCGGGTGATCCTGCGCTATCGCCTGGACGACCTGCTGCAGGGTACGCCGGCCGAGCGCTGGCTGCGCCTGGCCAAGCCATTCGTGCCGCGTGCATCGGCCGCCATCGCCGCGCAATCGCGCGGTGCCAGGCTGCGTCTGGCACTGCAGGACCTGGGGCCGATCTTCGTAAAATTCGGACAGATCCTGTCCACCCGCCGCGACCTGGTGCCGCCGGACGTGGCGGTCGAACTGACCCTGCTGCAGGACCGGGTCAAGCCGTTCGACGGCGATACCGCCCGGCTGATCGTCGAGCAGGCATTGGGCCTGCCGGTGAGCGAGGCATTCGCCAGCTTCGACACCGAGCCGCTGGCCTCGGCCTCGATCGCACAGGTGCATGCGGCAACGCTTGCCGGAGGTCGGCAGGTGGTGGTCAAGGTGCTGCGCCCGGACATCGAAAAGCAGATCGTGGCCGACGTCGCGCTGCTCAATTCGCTGGCCACGCTGGTGGAACGCACCCATCCGCGCGCCGACAAGATCCGTCCGCGCGAAGTGGTGGCCGAGATTGAGAACACGTTGTCGGCGGAGCTGGACCTGCAGCGTGAAGGCGCCAACGCCAGCGTGCTGCGGCGTTTCTGGGAAAACTCGGACGACCTGTATGTGCCGGAGGTGATCTGGAGCCATACCGCCGAGCGCGTGCTTACGCTGGAACGCGTATGGGGCATTCCCTCGGATGACATCGTGGCGCTGGACAAGGCCGGCATCGACCGCGTGGCGCTGGCCGCCAAGGGCGTGCGGGTGTTCTACACCCAGGTGTTCCGCGACAATTTCTTCCATGCCGATGCGCATGCCGGCAACATCTGGGTGGATATCGATCCGGCGCGCCGTGACAACCCGCGCTTCATCGCGCTGGATTTCGGGATCATGGGCCAGCTCTCGCAGGAGGACCAGTACTACCTCGCCGAGAACTTCATGGCCATCTTCAACCGCGATTACCGGCGCATCGCCGAGCTGCATGTGCAGGCGCGCTGGATGCCGGACCACGTGCGCATCGACGATCTGGAAGCGGCCGTGCGCTCGGTATGCGAACCGTATTTCACCAGGCCGCTGTCGCAGATATCGCTGGCCGAAGTGCTGATGAAGCTGTTCCGGGTGGCACAGCGCTACCAGCTCACCCTGCAGCCACAGTTGATCCTGCTGCAGAAAACGCTGCTCAACATCGAGGGCGTGGGCCGCCAGCTGGATCCACAGATCGATATCTGGGCCGTGGCCAGGCCGGTGCTTGCGCGCATCCTGCGCGAACGCTACAGCCCACGCCGGGTATGGCGCGAAATGCGCCGGCGCCTGCCGGAAATCATGACGCAGGCACCGGACGTGCCGCGCCTGGTGCATGGCTGGCTGACCCAGCAGGTGGAAGGCCGTCATGAACTGTCGATGCGCTCGCGTGATCTGGCCGCGCTGGATGCCAGCGTGCAGCGCCTGCAGAAGCGCGCCGTGGGCGCGATCTCGGGCGTCGGCCTTCTGGCCATCGCGGCCTTGATGTATGTGCTGCAACCGCCGGGCTGGTATCTGGGCGATGCACCGGCATGGAGCTGGCTGTCCGGTGCACTGGGAGCATTCGCGCTGGCACGTGCGTGGTGGCGATGATGGCCGGTGAGACGGTTTCGGAAGACCTGTCAGGGATCAGCGCAGCGCTCCCCGTGCCCCTGCAGCTGTTGCACGTGGACGAGCGCCTGGCGGTGGTGAACAAGCCTGCCGGGCTGATGGTCCATGACAGCAAACTGGCACGCGGCGAGGACGATTTCCTTGCCGACCGCCTGCGTGACCAGCTGGGTCGTCCGATCTTCCTGGTCCATCGACTGGATCGCGCCACCAGCGGCTGCCTGCTGCTGGCTTTCGATCGCGACAGCGCCAGCGTGCTGGGCAGATCGCTGATGGGCGGCGAAGTGACCAAGGATTACCTGGCCGTCTGCCGTGGCTGGCCGGCCGAGCAGGCGTGGCGCGTGGACCACGATCTTGATGGTGGCCCCGGCAAGCCGGTGAAGAAGCCGGCCCTCACCGATTTCCAGCGCCTGGCCACGGGTGAGCTGGCGGTGCCCAGCAGCGGCTTCGATACCTCACGCTACGCGTTGCTGCGCTGCCAGCCGCAGACCGGCCGCTTCCGGCAGATCCGCCGGCACCTCAAGCACCTGTCGCATCACATGATCGGCGACACCAGCCATGGCGATGGCCGCCATAACCGCATTTTCCGCATGCAGGGCGTGCATCGCATGCTGCTGCACGCCGAACGGCTGCGCTTCCCGCATCCGGCGGGCGGCAGCGTTGACGTGCGGGCACCGGTGGACTGTGAATTCCAGAAGGCGATCGATCTGTTCGGCTGGCAGCTTCCCTGACACCGGCCCCCGCGCAGCCTCGCCGCACGGCCCGCCACCAGAGCGTCGCGCTTACGGCCACCACGAGGGGCTCAATCGTTCGAGCGGTCCTGCTTTTCCACCGGCTCGTTGACGATTGCTTCCAGGTCCTTCTGCAGGTCCGCGAACAGCGGCTGCATGCGTGCCTGGATGGCCACCATCACGTTCTGCATCAGTGCCGGGGTCTTGTCCAGCAGGCTCTGCCCGGCCGAGCTCTCGTAGAACTCGGCCATGGCCAGCACGTCTTCCTTGCTGAAGGTCTGCTTGTACAGGTCCACGTACATCGGCCGCAGCTGCTGCCATGACAGCGCCTGGCGCAGGGTCTGCGCGGTACGCGCCTGGATGCGCTGCAGCTGCTCCTGCTGCTGTGCGCTGAGCTGGCGCTGCCGGGTGATCTGCTCGAACTGCTGGCGCTGCATGTTCTCGATCTGCGGCAGCATCGAATCCAGCATGGCCTGCGCGCGCGATGCGGAAAGCAGTCGGTTGATGTCGCCGTCCGACGGCGGGGCGGCCAACGCCGGCAGGGACGCGGCAGCCAGCACCAGCAGCAGGGCGGCACGTTGCAGGTGGCGGGGAAGGCGGATCATGCGGACGTCCTGTGTGGATGGTGGCGCCAGCATACCTGTCTGGTTGGCGAAGGCGACGTGTTGGGGGCCTGATCAAGGTGGAACGGCGCCGATGACGACCACCCGCTGACATGGGCTGCCGTTACAATGCGCGCCTATGGCTACAGGTCCCGTCCCCGTTTCCGCCCAGCTTTCGATTCCCGATGATGAGATCGTCGAGCGTTTCGTGCGCGCGAGCGGAGCCGGGGGACAAAACGTCAACAAGGTATCCACCGCGGTGGAACTGCGGTTCGATCTGGCCGGCTCCCCCTCGTTGCCCGAGCCGCTGCGCGCGCGCCTGCTGGCCCGCCGCGATCGCCGGGTGACCGGCGAAGGCGTGCTGGTGATCGATGCCCAGCGCTTCCGCACCCAGGACCGCAACCGTGAAGACGCCCGCGAGCGACTGGCCGAATTCATCCGCGCCGGGCTCAGCGTGCCCAAGCCGCGCAAGGCCACCAAGCCGACCTACGGCTCCACCCTGCGTCGCCTTGACGCCAAACGCGGGCGCGCCCAGGTAAAGCGCGGCCGTTCCACCCGCAACTGGGAGTAAGTCTTGAATCCACCCTCGCCCTTGCTGCCGGCCGTACCGCCGAACATGCCGCAGGTCAAACCGAATGCCTTCCTGCGCTGGCTGGCGCGCTGCGTGCTGCGGCTGGGTGGCTGGAAGGTGGTCGGGACCCTGCCGGACATTCCCCGGCTGGTGTTCATCGTCGCGCCGCATTCGTCCAACTGGGATGGTTTCTGGGGCATGGCCGCGAAGATCGCGCTGGGCATGCAGGTGAAGGTGCTGGGCAAGGCGTCGCTGTTCTGGTGGCCGATGGGGCCGCTGCTGCACAAGCTGGGCGTGATTCCACTGGACCGCAGCTCGCCGCAGGGCACCGTGGAACAGGCCGTGGCGCTGATCCGCAATTCGGAAAAGATGTGGTATGCGATCACCCCGGAAGGCACGCGCAAGGCGGTCACCCACTGGAAGGCCGGCTTCCTGAAGATCGCGCGGATGGCCGAGGTGCCGGTGCTGGCGGCCTATTTCCATTACCCGGAAAAGACCATCGGTATCGGTCCGCTGTTCCACGCCAGTGGTGATGACGCCGCCGACATGCAGGCGATCCGCGAATGGTATCGGCCGTGGGTGGGCAAGACCCGCGGCACCGTCTGAGCGACCCACGGCTGCCAGCCGATGCGCCACGTCCGGCACATGCCGGAAGCCCGTGGCGGGAGTAGGCTGATGGGCTGGCGTCCCGTCCCTGGGCGCCCCACAGGAGCCTTTTGCATGTCGCGTACTGTCCTATTGGCCGCCGCCATCAGCCTGGCGCTGGCCGCTTGTTCCGGCAAGGAGTCCACCCCCGTGTCCGAAGCCCAGAATGCCCCGGCCCAGCAGCCGGCCGATGCCTCCACCAATCCGCTGCTGAGCGCCAGCACGCTGCCGTTCCAGGCGCCGCCGTTCGACAGGATCCAGGACAGCGACTACCTGCCCGCGTTCGAGGAAGGCATGCGCCAGCACCTGGCCGAAGTGCGGCAGATCGCCGACAGCGCCGAACCGGCCACCTTCGACAACACCATCGTGGCGATGGAGCGCAGCGGTGAGACGCTGAACCGCGTCTCGCGCATCTTCTTCGGGCTGGTGCAGGCCGATACCAACGACGCGCGCCAGAAGATCCAGGAAGAGGTGGCGCCGAAGCTGGCCGCGCACCAGGATGAGATCAACCTGGACCCGAAGCTGTTTGCACGCGTGAAATCGCTCCATGACCAGCGCGACGCGCTCGGCCTGGACGCGGTGCAGAAGCGCCTGGTCGACCATTACTACGATGGCCTGGTACGCGCCGGTGCGCAGCTTTCCGATGCCGACAAGACCACCCTGCGCAAGCTCAACGTGGAAGAAACCACGCTGTCCACACAGTTCCATACACGCCTGGTGGCGGCTACCGCCGCCGGTGCGGTGGTGGTGGACGACAAGGCCAAGCTGGCCGGCCTGGGCGATGATGCGATCAACACCGCCGCCGCCGATGCCAGTGCGCGCAAGCTGGAAGGCAAGTACCTGCTGCCGCTGCAGAACACCACCCAGCAGCCGGTGCTGGGTTCGCTGAGCGACCGGGAACAGCGCGCCGCCGTACTGAAGGCTTCGGAAACGCGCGCCGAGAAGGGCGACGCCAACGACACCCGCGAGACCGTGCAGCGCCTGGCGCAGCTGCGCGCGCAGAAGGCCAGCCTGCTCGGCTTTGCCACCTATGCCGATTACAACCTCGGCGACCAGATGGCCAAGACCCCGGCGGCAGCCCTCAAGCTGCTGACCGACACCGTGCCGGCGGCCACTGCGAAGGCGCGCGCCGAAGCCGGCGAGATCCAGAAGGTCATCGATGCCCAGAACGGTGGCTTCAAGCTGGCCGCATCGGATTGGGACTTCTATGCCGAACAGGTCCGCAAGGCGAAGTACGATCTGGACGAATCGCAGATCAAACCGTATTTCGAACTGGACAACGTGCTGCAGAACGGCGTCTTCTACGCCGCCACGCAGCTGTACGGCATCACCTTCAAGCAGCGTACCGACATCCCGACCTACCATGACGACATGAAGGTCTACGAGGTCTTCGACAAGGACGGCAGCTCGCTGGCGCTGTTCTATACCGATTACTTCAAGCGCGACAGCAAGTCCGGTGGCGCCTGGATGGACGTGTTCGTCGAACAGGATGGCCTGACCGGTGCCAAGCCGGTGATCTACAACGTCTGCAACTTCACCAAGCCGGCGGCGGGCCAGCCGGCGCTGCTGAGCTTCGACGACGTCACCACCCTGTTCCATGAGTTCGGCCACGCACTGCATGGCATGTTCTCCAACGTGAAGTACCCGTCCATTGCCGGCACCGCCACGTCGCGCGATTTCGTCGAGTTCCCGTCGCAGTTCAACGAACACTGGGCACTGGACCCGAAGGTGTTCGCCAACTATGCGAAGAATTACAGGACCGGCGAGCCGATGCCGCAGGAACTGGTGGACAAGATCCTCAAGGCGCGCAGTTTCAACCAGGGTTATGCGACCACCGAATACCTGTCCGCCGCGTTGCTGGACCTGGCCTGGCACACGCAGCCGGCCGATGCGCCGCTGCAGGACGTGGGTGCATTCGAAGCGGCTGCGCTGAAGAAATACAAGGTGGACCTGCCGCAGGTGCCGCCGCGTTACCGCACCACCTATTTCGACCATATCTGGGGCGGCGGTTACTCGGCGGGTTACTACGCCTATTTCTGGGCCGAAGTGCTGGACCATGACGCCTTCCAGTGGTTCAAGGAAAACGGTGGGCTCACTGCCGCCAACGGCCAGACGTTCCGCGACAAGGTGCTATCGCGCGGCAACAGCGTGGAGCTGAGCGAGCTGTACCGCGGTTTCCGCGGCAAGGATCCTTCGGTGGAACCGCTGCTGGAGTTCCGCGGGCTCAAGTAACAGGTGGCGTGCACTGACCGCGCGATGCGCGATCAGTGCAAGTCCAGGGCGGGGTGTTCCTGAACAATGGTCCGGAACGCCCTCCCTCCTGGACATCGCTCCCATGCAGACCTGCAGCCTGAGCGCGCCGATCAATGTTGCGGACGTGCTGCACCGCCTGCTTCCAGTGAGATGCGGGCCTGCATATGGCGTCACCAATCGGGACATGCCGGTTGCCCATGAACTTCGCGGTGCCGGCGCCGCAGTGCTGCGTGAGCTGGATCAATGGTCCGCCGGAATTGTCTTCGCCGCCACCGTACGCGCGGCGGAACAGCGGCTGCCCGGCATCTCAGTGCTGCACCACGCCTGCCAGGCGTACCGCGCGCTGAGCGAAGTACAACGTGGCGAGATAGTGCGTGCACTGCAGCACCTGCCGGTCACCGCACTGATGCCTGATGCCCTCCTGGAGGCACTGCGCGAGGTGACGCGGGCCATCGTCCCGCAGCTGATCCAGCACATTCCGGACCACGATGCCGTTGTCCTGGGGCTGGCGGCTGCCGCGCTGGTCTGCGGTCTGCGATCTGCGCCGGAGCCCATCGACGGGTCGGCGCGCACCGGATGGGGCCCTGCCTTGCGACGCGTCCGGCTGGTGGTCGAAACGCTCCGCGGTGTACGCAACCTGCTGTCCCTGGCGCCCGGC
>JAFAFF010000198.1 GCA_023423605.1 Pseudomonadota bacterium | reverse complement strand
GGCACTACGTGGGTGCCCGGAACGTGTCCAAGGTGGGGTGGAATGGGCGTTCGGGGGCGTTGAGCGCCAAGGATGGCACGAAACGAGGCCCGCAGGATGCGGCTCCTGCCGTCCCCCGAACGTTCATTCCGCCCCGCCAGAACGAAGAACAGCGCAGAGCCGACGCCCTGCGCTGTTGCTGTTGCTGTTGCTGTTGCTTCGTTGCCGGGCAGAGCCCGGCACTACGTGGGTGCAGGGCCGCAGCCCCTGCAACGAACCCCGCTTATTTCAGCTTGATCTCGCGCAGGCGTTCTTCCAGGAAACCGTGGGCGGTGATCGGTTCGGGATACCGGCTCGGGTTTTCCTCTGAAACGCACGAAGGCAGCACGTCGATCAGGAAATCCGGGTTGGGGTGCAGGAAGAACGGCACCGAATAACGCGGTTGGCGCGCCAGCTCGCCCGGCGGATTGACCACGCGGTGGATGGTGGACGGATAGACGTGGTTGGTCAGCCGCTGCAGCATGTCGCCGATATTGACCACGATGGTGTCCGCATCGGAAGTGAACGGAACCCACTCGCCTTCGTGCGACTGCACTTCCAGCCCCGCCGCGCTGGCGCCCACCAACAGGGTGATGAAATTGATGTCGCCATGTGCACCGGCACGCACGTTCGGAATGTCGTCGGTGGTGATCGGCGGATAATGGATCGGACGCAGGATCGAATTGCCGAAATTGGTCTTGTCGGCAAAATAATCCTCCGGCAGGCCGATGTGCAGCGCCAGCGCGGAAAGCACCCGCGATCCCAGGTTGTCCAGCGCCTGGTACAGGCCATAACCGCGTTCGCGGAAACCATCGACCTCTTCCGGCCACAGGTTCGGCGGCATTACTTCGCGGTATTTCGAATCGTCCGGAATCTCCCGGCCGATATGCCAGAACTCCTTCAGGTCGAAATGCTTCGAACCCTTGGCCGTTTCCACGCCGAACGGGGTATAGCCGCGCGCGCCGCCGCCGCCGGCCACATGGTATTTGCGCTTCACCTCGTCCGGCAGCGCGAAGAATTCCTTGAACACATCGTAGGCGGCGTCGATGTCGGCCTGCGGAATGCCGTGGTTGCGGATGCCGGCGAAGCCCCACTGGCGGTAGGCGGCGCCCAGTTCGGCCACGAACGCATCGCGGTCGCTGTCCAGGCGGGTAATGTCTAGGGTGGGGATCTGGCTCACAACGGGTCCTGGCTGGTCGATTGAACGGTGCGGACCGCTGCGCGGCCCGGCTGCTCATTGTGACAGATCGCGCCGCGGTCGCCAGCCGTGGCGCACCCGCGATCAGCCGCCCGCGGCCGCCTTCACCGCCGCGGACAGACGGTCCAGCGTGTCCTGCATCAGCCCGGCCTCATCGGCCTCCACGGTCACCCGGACCACCGGCTCGGTGCCCGACGGGCGCAGGAAGGCGCGCCCGCGCCCGCTCACGGCCTGCTGTGCCGCCGCCAGCGCCTGCTGCACGCTCCCGGCCTGCACGGTCGCCTTCGCCGATGCTTCGCCCAGGCGCACGTTGACGGTCTTCTGCGGCACCTTGACCAACGGCTGGAGGGCCTGGCGCAGGCCCTGCCCGGCCTGGCGCAGCACCACCAGCACCTGCAGGGCGCTGACGATGGCATCGCCCGTGGTGGCACGATCCAGGCACAGCAGGTGCCCGGACGTTTCACCACCCAGCACGCCGCCACCTTCGACCAGCGCCTGGTGGACGTAACGGTCGCCGACGTTGCTGCGCACGAAGGGAATATCCAGGCCGGCCAGCGCCCGTTCCAGACCGAAATTGGTCATCAGCGTGCCCACCACCGGGCCCTGCAGGCGTCCTTCGGCCTGCCAGGCACGGGCAAGCAGGTACAGCAGGTCGTCGCCATCCACCGGATTGCCCTGGTCATCGGCCATCAGTACGCGGTCGCCGTCGCCGTCGAAGGCGATGCCGAGGTCGGCACCGGTTTCGCGCACCTTCGCTGCCAGGTTGTCGATATGGGTGGAACCCACCCCATCGTTGATGTTCAGGCCATCCGGAGCGGCGCCGATGGCGATCACCTCGGCTCCCAGTTCGCGGAACAACAGCGGCGCGATGTGATAGGTCGCGCCATGCGCGCAATCCAGCACCAGGCGCATGCCACGCAGATCGAAACTGCGCGGCACGCTCGCCTTGCAGAATTCGATGTAACGGCCGATCGCCTCGCGCGCGCGCATCGCCTTGCCCAGGCGTTCGGATTCCACCGTGGTGAACGGACCATCGATTTCGGCTTCCAGCGCAAGCTCGGTCGCGTCGTCGAGCTTTTCGCCATGGGCGGAAAAGAACTTGATGCCGTTGTCGTGGTGCGGATTGTGCGAGGCACTGATGACGATACCGGCATCGGCGCCCAGCGTGCGCGACAGGAACGCGACGGCAGGCGTGGGCATGGGCCCCAGCAGCTGCACATCGGCACCGGCCGCGACCAGCCCCGCTTCCAGCGCGGCTTCGAACATGTAGCCGGAAATGCGCGTGTCCTTGCCGATCACCACCACCGGCCGCCGACCATCGGCACCGCGCCGGGCGACCAGCACGCGACCGAAGGCATTGCCCAGGCGCAGCACGAAATCCGCCGAGATCACCCCCTGGCCGACACGGCCACGGATGCCGTCGGTGCCGAAATACCTGCGTACGGCCATCAGCCCTCCGCCGGCACGGGTTCGCGACGCAGCATGGCCAGCAGTCCGGACAGGCGATCACGCAGTTCGCGACGGTCACAGATCTGGTCGATGGCGCCATGTTCCAGCAGGAACTCCGAACGCTGGAATCCCTCCGGCAGCTTTTCGCGCACGGTCTGCTCGATGACGCGCGGACCGGCGAAACCGATCAGTGCATGCGGCTCGGCGATGTTGATGTCGCCCAGCATGGCGAACGATGCCGACACACCGCCGGTGGTCGGATGGGTGAGTACCGAGATGTACGGCAGGCCGGCTTCGCGCAGCTTGCCGAGCGCGGCCGAGGTCTTGGCCATCTGCATCAGCGAGAGCAGGCCTTCCTGCATGCGCGCGCCGCCACTGGCGGAAAAGCAGACATACGGTGCGCCGATCTCCAGTGCGGTTTCCGCCGCCAGCGCGAAGCGCTCGCCGACCACCGAGCCCATCGAGCCGCCCATGAAGGCGAAATCGAACGAGGACGCCACCAGCGGGCGCCCCTTGAGCAGTCCACGCATGGCGATCAGCGCATCGTACTCGCCGGTGTTCTTCTGCGCCGCCTTGATGCGTTCGCCGTACTTCTTCTGGTCCTTGAACTTCAGCAGGTCGGTCGGACCGAGGCGGGCAGCGATCTCGCTGGTGCTGCCGGCATCGAACAGGGCAGACAGCCGCGCACGCGCGCGGATGGCCATGTGGTGCCCGCACTTCGGGCAGACTTCCAGGTTCGCTTCCAGTTCCGGGCCGTACAGTGCGCTGCCGCAGTTGCTGCACTTCTCCCACAGGCCCTCGGGGACGCTGCGTTTCCTGCTGGGGACGTTGTCGGTGCGGATGCCCGACGGCATCAACTTGCTTAGCCAACTCATGCGGATTGCTACTTCCGTTCAGGGCGGCCCGCAGGCCGCAAAGGCGGACAGTCTAGCTCAGCCTTTCGCCCTTCGTGCACCCCTGCCGGTGACGGCAGCCCGGCTGGAAAACCATGCTGGTACGTACGTTTGCGGGCTGTGGGCGACCATCGACCAGCCTGGCGGTGGCTCACCCATCCAGCGCCTGGCGCAGCGGCGACAGGAACCGACCTGCGGCCAACACGGCCGCCTCCACCGATCCAGCCTCGGCCAGCACCGACACCAGCGCGCTTCCCACTACCACGCCATCGGCGTGGCGTGCCATCGCCGCAGCACTGGCCGCATCCTTGATGCCGAAGCCAGCCACCACCGGCACCGCCGCACGCGAACGCAGCGCCTGCAGGCGTGCACTGGCCACGTCGCTGTCCAGGCGCTCGGAAGCACCGGTCACGCCCGCGAAACTGACGTAGTAGAGATATCCACGCGCCAGCGACAACAAGGTGCCGGCGCGCTGTTCGCTGGTGGTCGGCGAGGCCAGCAGCACCAGCGCCAGGCCAGCGGCATCGAAGGCCTGCTGTGCTTCGTGTGCCTCTTCCGGCGGAAGATCGACCAGCAGCACGCCATCCACGCCGGCCGCTACCGCCTCGGTGGCAAAACGCGCGTATCCGTGGATTTCCACCGGGTTGAGGTATCCCATCAGCACCACCGGCGTGGTGTCGTCGCGCTCACGAAACGCAGCGACGGTGCACAGCACATGGCGCAACCCGGCACCGCGTGCCAACGCACGCTCGGAACTGCGCTGGATGGTGGGACCATCGGCCATCGGGTCGGAGAACGGCACGCCGAGCTCGATCACGTCGGCACCGGCCTGGACCAGTCCGTGCATGACCGGCACGGTGGCCTCCAGCGAAGGATCGCCAGCAGTGATGAACGGAATCAGCGCCTTGCGCTGCCGCGCTCGCAGGTTCTGGAAACAGGCATCAAGACGGGACACGGGCATATCAGGTACATCCTTCGATCGGTTCGTCGGCATCACGGGTTCGCTGCGGCATGCCGGTCACAGGATCAAGCCTTCGCGCGCGGCGATGGTGTGCACATCCTTGTCGCCACGTCCGGACAGATTGCACAGCACCAGCTGGTCGCGCGGTCGCTCGCGGGCGAGCTTTATCGCCTGCGCCAGAGCGTGGCTGGATTCCAGCGCGGCAAGGATGCCTTCGGTGCGTGCCAGCAGGTGGAAGGCCTGCAAGGCTTCATCGTCAGTGATGCCCAGATAGACCGCACGGCCGCTGTCGGCGAGGAACGCGTGCTCCGGCCCCACGCCCGGATAATCCAGCCCGGCCGATACCGAATGTGTTTCGATGATCTGGCCGTCGTCATCGCACAGCACGTAGGTGCGGTTGCCATGCAGCACGCCGGGCCGGCCGGCGGCGATGGAAGCGGCGTGGCGGCCACTGTCGATGCCCTCGCCCGCGGCTTCTGCACCGAATATCTGCACATCGCGGTCGTTGAGGAACGCATGGAACAGGCCGATGGCATTGCTGCCGCCGCCCACGCAGGCGGTAATCGCATCAGGCAGGCGGCCGTAGCCGGCCAGCATCTGCTCGCGCGCTTCGCGGCCGACGATGGCGTTGAAGTCGCGCACCATGCGCGGATACGGATCGGGCCCGGCCACCGTGCCGATGATGTAGAACGTGTCCTGCACGTTGGTTACCCAGTCGCGCATCGCTTCGTTGAGGGCATCCTTCAGGGTGGCCGAGCCGGACGTCACCGGCACCACGGTCGCTCCCAGCAGTTTCATCCGGTAGACGTTGATCTTCTGCCGTTCGATATCGGTGGCGCCCATGTACACCACGCACTCCAGGCCCAGCCGCGCGGCCACCGTGGCACTGGCCACGCCGTGCTGGCCGGCGCCGGTCTCGGCGATGATGCGCTTCTTGCCCATGCGCGCGGCCAGCAGGGCCTGGCCGATGGTGTTGTTGATCTTGTGCGCGCCGGTGTGGTTCAGGTCCTCGCGCTTGAGCAGGATCTGCGCGCCGCCGACGTGATCGCTCAGACGCTGGGCGTGGTAGATCGGACTGGGGCGGCCCACGTAGTGCGCCAGGTCATGGTCGTAGGCTGCGATGAACGCCGGATCCTGCCGCGCCTGATCATAGGCGGCGGCCAGTTCCTGCAGCGGGCCGACCAGGGTCTCGGCGACGAAACTGCCACCGTAACGACCGAAGTGACCGCGGGCATCGGGATAGGCATGGAAATCGGCGACGGCGGGAGGCGACATGACGGCAACCGGAAACGCGGGGGGATGGATACTCTAGCGCACCGCCCATGTCCGAAAAATCGATAATTACTGCCATAAAATGTCAGTATTACTCACATGTCCTCCTTCCAGCTGCCACCGCTCAATGCCCTGCGCGCGTTCGAGGCCACCGCTAGACTGGGCGGTGTCGGTCGCGCCGCCACGGAACTCCACGTCACCCATGGCGCGGTGAGCCGGCAGGTCAGGATGCTGGAGGACCACCTGCAGGTGGCACTGTTTGAACGCCAAGGCCGCGGACTGCGCCTGACAACGGCCGGGCAGACGCTGCAGACGGCCTGTGCGGCCGCGTTCCTGCGCCTGCATGAGGCTGCCAGCGAACTGCGCCGCCCTGTCCTGCGCAAGGCCCTGGTGCTGGGTTGCAGCAGCAGCGTCCTGGCGCGCTGGATGATTCCGCGGTTGCCGGCGCTGCAGGAAGCGCTGCCATCGCTGGCCCTGCACTGGTCGGCGCTGGATGGCGCTTTCAGCGAAGAACAGGCGCGCCTGGA
>JAFAFF010000170.1 GCA_023423605.1 Pseudomonadota bacterium | reverse complement strand
TCGAGCTTGAACGGCCGGATGATGGCGGAGATCAGTTTCATGCGCATGTCCCGATGGTGGATGGATCCACGGCGCGTGCATGCCGTGGCGTCAGGCAACCACGGACCATCATGGCGATGGCCGTGGCTGTTGCGCGGACGTAGGCTGGGCCCTGCTGGACGTGCATCTCTCCTTGCACGGCCGGTGATGCTGGGGGAGGAAGGCCCATGGCATGCGTCCGGTCCTGCGTGCCGCCGGGAGCCGGATATCCGGCGACCCGGCGGGCTGTCTTCCGCTCCGGCTCCCCAGCCGGAGAAGAAACGGCGATGACGGAGGTGGGAGGGAGGTCCTCCGCCATCGCCGCGCGTGCTCAGTTGGCGTAGTACAGCTGGTATTCCAGCGGGTGCGTGGCGGCGCGGAACTTCGTCACTTCCTGCATCTTCAGCGCGATGTAGCCGTCGATGAAGTCGTCGGTCATCACCCCGCCGGCCTTCAGGAACTCACGGTCCTTGTCCAGCGCTTCCAGTGCCTGGTCCAGCGAGGAACAGACCTGCGGGATCAGCTTCTCTTCTTCCGGCGGCAGGTCGTACAGGTCCTTGTCGCTCGGTGCGCCCGGGTCGATCTGGTTCTTGATGCCGTCCAGGCCGGCCATCATCAGCACGGTGAAGGTCAGGTAGCCGGACTGGATCGGGTCCGGGAAACGCATTTCGATGCGACGCGCCTTCGGGTTGGACACCCACGGGATGCGGCAGGACGCCGAACGGTTGCGCGCCGAGTAGGCCAGCATCACCGGCGCTTCAAAACCCGGCACCAGGCGCTTGTAGCTGTTGGTGCCGGCGTTGGCGAAGGCATTGATGGCGCGGGCGTGCTTGAAGATGCCGCCGATGTACCACAGCGCCAGCTGGCTCAGGCCACCGTAGCCGTCGCCGGAAAACAGGTTCGCACCGCCCTTGGACAGCGACTGGTGCACGTGCATGCCGCTGCCGTTGTCGCCGACGATCGGCTTGGGCATGAAGGTGGCGGTCTTGCCGTTGCGGTGCGCGACGTTCTTGATCACGTACTTCATGCGCAGCAGTTCGTCGGCCTTCTGCACCAGGGTGCTGAACTTGGTGCCGATCTCGCACTGGCCGGCGGTGGCCACCTCATGGTGCTGCACTTCCACTTCGATGCCGACCTGTTCCAGGGTCTTGCACATTTCCGCACGCAGATCGTGCAGCGAATCGGTCGGCGGCACCGGGAAGTAGCCGCCCTTCACGCCCGGCCGGTAGCCGCTGTTGGTGCCTTCCAGCTTGGCACCACTGTTCCAGGCTGCCTCTTCGGAATCCACCTTGAAGAAGGTGTTGCCCATTTCATTGGCGAAGCGGACCGAATCGAAGATGAAGAATTCCGGCTCGGGGCCGAAGAAAGCCTGCTCGGCGATGCCGGAGGACTTCAGGTAGGCCTCGGCGCGCTTGGCGATGCCGCGCGGGCAGCGGCCATAGGCCTGCATGGTGGCCGGATCGAGAATGTCGCAGCTGATGACCAGGGTCGGGTCGGCATAGAACGGATCCACATAGGCGCTGGCGGGATCCGGCAGCAGCACCATGTCCGATTCGTTGATGCCCTTCCAGCCGGCGATGGAGCTGCCGTCGAACATCTTGCCCTCTTCGAACAGCGCCGGTTCGACGATGCTGACCGGGAAGGTGACGTGCTGTTCCACGCCACGCATGTCGACGAAACGCAGGTCGACGAACTCGATCTGGTTGTCCTTGATCAGCTTCTCAACGTTTTCCACGGACATCGGGTGAAACCTCGGATGGGATGAATGCCTGTGGATGACAGAGCAATCCCCGTGCCAACCGTACCGGCCTCACAAGTTGTTGATTTTCATGGGTAGCTGGTAGCAAGGGACGGCCAGCCACGCACCCGGATGGTGCATGGCTCGATGCACGCCCTGCTTTGGTGCGCGCACGGATGGTCTATGCTTCCTCGCTACTCCGCCTTCCATCGCCTGCCCCCCGACCATGTCCGACCTGCTCTCCGCCCTGCTGCTGGGCATTCTTGAAGGCCTTACCGAGTTCCTGCCGATCTCCAGCACCGGGCATCTGCTCATCGCCCAGCATTGGCTGGGCGCGCGCTCGGATTTTTTCAACATCATCATCCAGGCCGGTGCCATCCTGGCCATCACCCTGGTGTTCCGGCAGCGCCTGTGGACGCTGGCCACCGGTCTGCACCAGCGCGAACACCGTGATTACGTGCTCAAGCTCGGCACCGCCTTCCTGGTAACCGCGGTGGTGGGCCTGCCGGTGCGGCTGGCGGGCTGGGAATTGCCCGAGACCGTCAGCCCGGTGGCCTGGGCGCTGATCATCGGCGGCATCTGGATGCTGCTGGTGGAGGCCTATACCGCGCGCCTGCCGGACCGCGACCAGGTGACCTGGACCGTGGCCATCGGCGTGGGCATCGCGCAGGTGGTGGCTGGCGTGTTCCCCGGTACTTCGCGCTCGGCTTCGGCGATCTTCCTGGCGATGCTGCTGGGCCTGAGCCGTCGCGCCGCAGCCACCGAGTTCGTGTTCCTGGTCGGCATTCCCACCATGTTCGCTGCCAGTGCCTACGCGTTCCTGGAACTGGCCAAGGACGGCAGACTGGCCAGCGAGAACTGGACCGACGTCAGCGTGGCCTTCGTTGCCGCGGTCGTCACCGGCTTCGTCGTAGTGAAGTGGTTGCTGGGTTACATCAAGTCCCACCGCTTCACCGCCTTCGCCTTCTATCGCATCGCGCTGGGCGCGGCACTGCTGCTGTGGTTGCCGGCCGGCAACTGAACGAAGGCGGCACGCCGGACCCCACCGTCCGGATTCATCCGTTACTGCTCCCTGTCACCCAAGGAGACTTCCATGAAACGCGTGTTGATGCTTTCCCTTCCGCTGGCGCTGCTGGCTGCCTGCGGCCAGAATCCGGCACCTGCCGGCAGCAGCGATGACCTCGCACCGGCACCGGCGGCCGCTGCCGCGCTGAAGACCCAGCAGCATCTGCAGGCGCAGCGGCTGCAGGGCCAGCACTGGAAGCTGCGCGATGCCACCGATGCGGACGGCAGGCGCATCCCGGCGCTGTTCGCACGCGAAGACAAACCGGTCACTCTGGACTTCACCGACGGCCGGGTGTCGGTCTCCAACACCTGCAACCGCATGGGCGGCGGCTACCAGCTGGATGGCAGCACGCTCACCGTCACGCCGTTGGCTTCCACCGAGATGGCCTGCAGCGATGCGGCGGTGATGGCGCTGGATGACGCGGTGGGCAGCCGGCTGAAGGGACCATTGCATGCCGAGGTGGCCGGAAATGGCGAGCTGACGCTGCATACCGCCAACAACGACGTGCTGGTCTTCGTTCCGGAAGCGACCGCGGAAACCCGCTACGGCGGCCCGGGAGAAACCGTGTTCCTGGAAGTGGCGGCACGCACCCGGCCCTGCCCGCACCCGTTGATCAAGGACAAGCAGTGCCTGCAGGTACGCGAGGTCCGCTTCGACGAGAACGGCATCAAGCAGGGCGAGCCAGGCGACTTCCAGAACTTCTACGACGCCATCGAAGGCTATGACCATGAAGACGGCGTGCGCAACGTGCTGCGCGTGAAGCGCTTCGCCGTGAAGAATCCGCCGGCCGATGCGTCCTCGCGCGCGTACGTGCTGGACATGGTGGTCGAATCCGCCATCGAGAAGTAGAGCGGGGCTCTGGCCCGCTGCGCGGCAAACCCCAGCCGGGCAGAGCCCGGCTCTACCCGGGCGTCACGTAGAGCGGGGCTCTGCCCCGCTGCACGGCAAACCCCAGCCGGGCAGAGCCCGGCTCTACAGGTCCGGGTTCAGGGTGTAGGTGCCATGCAGCGCCGCTTCGGCCAACACATGGCCGTGCATGGCGCGGTGCATATCCGCGGCGGTGAACGGCGAGGGCAGCTCCAGCATCGCCACGTCCAGCGCGAATACGCGGAAGAAGTAACGATGCACGCGCTCGTCGTTGAATGGCGGGTAAGGACCGTCATACCCCAGGTAGTCACCGGCCATGTCCGGATTGCCGGCGAACCAGCCGGTGAAATCGTTCAGTCCCTGGCGGCTGCCCGCCGGGCCTGCCGGTGCGGGCTTGCCCTTGGCCACGAAACCATCGCTGCAGTTGCCCGCGGCCAGCTCGCGCACATCGGCGGGAATGTCGGCCATCGCCCAGTGCACGAAATCGCAGCGGGGCTGCTCCACCGGCACGGTGACGTCGGTGCGGCCGACGGTCTCCGGCACCGTCGGCACATCCGGATCCACGCACAGCAGGGCGAAGGAACGGGTGCCTTCGGGCACATCGCTCCAGGCCAGGTGTGGATTGCGGTCGGGGGCGAAACCGCTGGCATCGCCCGCGGCGAATTCGCGGTCGATCGGTGCGCCATTGCGCAGGCTGTCGCTGTGCAGTTGCATCCGTTTCTCCTTCACTCTTCGGGATAGCCCAGGCGTACCGCCACCGGTGCCAGCAGCTCGAACGCGCTGGACATCACTTCACGATAGGCGCGCCAGTGGCCGGACGGGAAGCGCGGCGTGCCGATCGCCTGCGCCGGCGGGATGCGTACGCCAAAGACATCCTGCAGCAGCGCGGCCATGGCGCGGGGATCGTTGCCCACTTCATCGATGCGCAGCACCATCAGCGGGTACAGATCCTGTTCCTGCAGTGTTGCCAGCTGCGTCATCGCACGTGCCAGCCATTCGGCCGCTTCGGTGAGCGAGGTAACGGCCAGCGGCACCGCCGCACCATAGGCGATCCAGTCCAGCAGCATGTCGCGCGGATCGCGCACCACGGCCAGCAGGCGCCCCTGTGGCAGCTGTGGGCGCAGCGCCCACAACAGCGCGTTGTCCCACCACAGCAGCCAATCGATCACGGTGTCGTTGGCCAGGCCACGCTGCGCCAGCTGCGCACGCCAGCCGGCTACCAGCGCCTCGGCGCTCAATGTGCCCGACGCCAGGTCCTGCAGCGTGTGATAGTTCTGGAAGGCATCGTCCGGCGGATTCGGCGAGAAGCGGTCGGTCCGCATCACCGGCGAAACACCCACCAGCGTGGTGGCCACCCGCTCCACTCCGGAGCCCGGGGCGCCCCACAGGAACATCGGCACCGACGGCGCCTCGCCTTCCTTCGCCTCCGGCACGCTGCCCAGCGCGGGCCAGCTCGGCGGCGCCTTGGCCTGCGGCGGCAGCGGCAGGCGCTGCGGCGCCAGTTCGGCCTGCAGGTCCAGCCAGGTACGCAACGCATCGCCCCGGTTGCCGGCACGGTCCTGGATCTCGCCCAGCCAGATGCGCAGCTGCGGACGGGCGGCTTCCGGCGCGTCATCGATGACGCCCTTCACGTGAGCGACCGCAGCATCCGGATCGCGTGCGAGCAAGGCATCCACCAGCCGCACCTGGCCGCTCAGCCGGTTCGGCTGCAGCGCCACGATGCGTGCGGCCACCGCTTCGGCGGCGTCCTGCTCACCGGCCATGTCATGCAGGCTCATGCGGCTTTCCAGCGCGGGGACATGCTCGGGCATCGCCGCCAGCCAACGTTCCACCACGGCCGTTGCGCCGGCGCCGCCAACCGGCTCCACCGCCAGCCGGGCCAGCCACAGGTCGTGCAGCTGGGTGTTGGTTTCCAGCGCGGCATCCAGGTCGGCACGGGCCTGCTCTTCGCGTCCCAGGCGCTGCCAGGCCACCAGCAGCATCTGCAGCAGCTGGCGGTCGTCGGCATGGGCGGCCAGCAGCGGACGCAGGTGCTCCAGCGCCTGCAGCGGCTGGGCGGACTGCAGCGCCAGCTGTGCGGCCAGGCGGCGCATCGGCAGCGTGTCCTGGCCGGGCTGTGCCAGGGATTGTTCGATGATCTCCGAAGCGGCGGACGGGTTGTCCTGGCGCAGCGCCAGCTGCACCAGCAGTCCATGCAGGCTGGTCATCTTCGGGTTCAGCGCCAGCACGCGGCGGAACGCCTGTTCGGCGAAGGCCAGCATGTCCTTGCGCAGGTAGGCGAAACCCAGCGCATAAAGGATGCGAGGATCATCCGGCAGGGCAGCGGTGGCGGCAGTCAGCTGCTTCAGCGCTTCATCCAGCGCGCCGCGGCGCAGCGCCACCATGCCGGTCAACGCGGCAACTTCCGGATGGCCGGCATCCAGGCGCGACGCCAGGCGTGCCTGGCGGTCGGCCTCGTCCACATCGTTGCGCGACAGCGCCAGGTGCGCCTGCATCAGATAGGCGGAAAGTTCGTTCGGGTTGAGGCCGGTGGTGCGCTCCAGCGCAGCGCCTGCATCGTCGAACTGGCGCAGGGCGAGCAGCAGGCCGGCGTTCTGCAGGTGCAGGTCGGCGTCGTCCGGCGCCAGGGTCAGCGCGCGCTGCAGACGTTCGGCGGCCGGCTTCAGCTGGCCCTGCTGCTGCAGCGCCAGGGCATGCCAGCGATGGGCCTGGGCCAGCTGCGGTTCGGCGGCGGTCCAGGCCTCGGCCAACTGCACGGCCTCATCGGCGTCGCGGCGACGCAGGGCTTGAAGGATCTGGTCTTGCATGGCGG
>JAFAFF010000126.1 GCA_023423605.1 Pseudomonadota bacterium | reverse complement strand
CTGCAGCCATTGGTGTCGCGACAGCAGCGCATCGGCCTGCACCGCCGCCGATACCTCCTCGGCGCTGAGTGGCCTGGGCATCATCCGGCGCAGCGCCTGCGGCGGCGATGCCACGTCAGTACCTGGCTCGGCACCGGCCGCTGCGGGTGCCGGTCCGCCACCGACCGGCGGGGCACCCGCAGGCGCGGAGGCGGGCGCAGCGGCAGATGGCGCAGTACTCGGTGCAGGATGATCGCCGGCAGCGCCGGCAGCGGCCGATGCCGGGGCAGGCAGTGGCGCAGGTGCTGGCACGGCGTTGCCCGGTTCCGCCTTGCCGGCAGGCACCGGCACGGTTTCCTGCATGACCGCGGCAAACGGAGCGGGCGGCGGGTCCGGTCGCAGTTGCCACGCCAGTCCCACCGCAACCACCACCGATGCCGCCACGCCGAGCAGCGTGGTCCAGCGCGCGCGACGGCGATGCCGGCGTGCGCCATCGGCAGGGCGTTCATGCGCGCCTTGGAGCGGCTGCGTTGCCTCGCCCTGCAGGGCGGCACGTGCGGCGGCGATGACCGCCGCATCGGCTTCGGGCGAGGGCGTAGCGTCCATGCGACCTGGCAGCAGGCGGGCCAGCTCGCGTTCTTCGGGCGTGAACGGATCGCGGTTGTTCATGGATTCAACCCCGCGCGCAGTTTGTCCATCGCATAGCGTAAACGCGATTTGACGGTTTCCCGTCCAACGCCGGTGATACGGGCGATGTCCTCCAGGCTCAGTTCCTGTTCCAGCCGCAGGTGCAGTACTTCGCGCTGGTCATCGGGCAGCGAATCCATCGCCTGCTGTACCTGCCGTGCCTGTTCGCGGCGGCTGAGCTGGGACTCCGGCGAGTGGCCATCGGTGACGGCCAGCACGCGCTCCTCGGCATCCACGGGCGCGGCAGGGCGGTGCCGCGCCGACCGCCAATGATCGTTCAGGCGGTTGTGGGCGATCCGGAACAGCCAGGTGGTGAAGGTGGCTTCCGGCTCCCAGCGGGTGCGGGCGGCGATCACCCGCTGCCAGATGTCCTGGAACAGGTCCTCGGCCAGGCTGGCATCGCGCAGCTGCCGCAGCAGGAAGCCCTGCAGGCGCCGCCGGTGCCGTTCGTACAGCGACTGGAACGCGGCCAGGTCGCCGCCGGCCCAGGCCAGCATCAAGGCTTCATCGGTTGGCGGCGCGGCGGTATCCACGCCCACAGGGTACGGGCTGCCATCGGCCGCGCCTAGCCGGGGGATAAGCGCACCCGGCCCGGCCGCACCGTCGCGGCTTGGCCCGCGCAGGGGCTGGTGGTGGAGCGGACGCAGGTGATGGCGGCAGGGCTATTTTCTGGCAATGAAAGCGCTATGCTCATCGCCAGGGGAGGCGCCTGGCAGGCCGGCGCCATGAGGTTTTCATGTCGTCCAGTCAGATTGTCGCGTCATCGGTAGGAACACAGGGCGAGGCCGTCATGGCGGTATCGCTGCTGCAGGCACTGCATGCGCTGCTTGCGCCCGGCTGCTGCCTTCATGTGGGGTGGGACGATCCTGTCATCGGTCCAGGTCAGCAGTCCTTTCCTGCCGCTGCGGAGGCGTCGTTCGCGTCGCCGTGGGCGCAGGGGCATCCGCCGGGGACGGACATCCGCCGCTGGGAACACGACGGAACCCGGCTGCTGGTCGCCGTGGAAGGCGGAGCGGCCGATGCCCGCTGGTGGACGCTGGCGATGCGGATGCTGGAGCTGGGCCTGCGCCATGCCCGCCAGACCGGGCAGATCCATGCGCTGGAAGATGCAAAGCGCCTGCAGCAGGCGCTTTACGAAATCGCCGATCTGGCCGGTGCGGACCTGGAGATGGGCGAGATGCTGCGCCATGTCCATGGTGTGCTGAACACGCTGATGTATGCGCACAACTGCTACATCGTCGAGTACGACGACGTGCATCGCACCGTGCGTTACCTGTACTTCGCCGACCAGCTCGATGATTTCGTGGCCGATCCGTCGCGGCGTTACGCGGAGGATGAGCTGTCGGGCAGCCTGACCTTTACCCTGCTGCGGCACGGGCAGGCGCTCAGTGGCCCTTCGCGCGAGCTGCTGCGGCGCATCGGTCAGGAGCCGGTAACCTGGCGCGGCCCGGAAAGCCTGGACTGGCTGGGCGTGCCCATGCTGCGCGACGGGCGCGTGTGCGGCGGCATCGTGGTGCAGAGCTATGAGCGTTCGCACGTGTACGGCGATGCGGACCGTGCGCTGCTCGCGTTCGTGGCCCAGCATGTACTCACTGCGATGGACCGGCGGCAGGCGCAGGTGCACCTTGAACAACAGGTGGAACGACGCACGCTGGAACTGCAGCGCGCCAACCGCAGCCTGCAGGATGAAGTGGTCGAGCGGCGGCGTGGCGAAAAGCTGCAGGCCGCGCTGTTCGGCATCGCCGAGCTGGCCATGAACGCCGAAAGCCTGTCGCAGTATTACGCGCAGGTGCATGGCATGGTCGGGACGCTGCTGGATGCGCGCAACTTCTACATCGCACTGATCGACGAGAGCCGGCAGGGCCTGGAGTTCGTCTATTCGGTGGATGAACACAACAACGCACGTGCGGCGCGGCCTTTCAGCCAGGGGCTTACCGAATACGTGGTGCGCGAGCATCGCCCGCTGCTGGCGGTGCGCGCCGATATCGATGCCATGCTGGAGCGCGGCCTGATCAAGGAATTCGGTGCGCGCTCGCACTGCTGGCTGGGGGTACCGCTGGTCTGCGACGACGAGGTGGTGGGCGCGATCGTGGTGCAGAGCTATAGCCCGCAGATTTCCTTTACCGCCGACGACCAGCGGCTGTTGATCTTCGTGGCGCAGAACATCGGCACCGGACTGGCCCGCCAGCGCGACCAGGAGCGCCTGCGGCTGGCCCATGCCAGCCTGGAGCGGCGCGTGGACGAGCGCACGCGCGAGCTTGCCGACGTCAACGAGCAGCTGCTGGGACAGATCGCCGAACGCCTGCGCGCCGAACAGCGCCTCACCCACCAGGCCCTGCATGACAGCCTGACCGGGCTGCCCAACCGCGCGCATCTGCTGGATCGGCTGACGGCGGCCATTGCCCATGCCACGGTCGGCGAGAAGGCGGCGTTCGCGGTGATCTTCCTGGACCTGGACCGTTTCAAGCTGGTCAACGACAGCATCGGTCATGCCGCGGGCGATCGCATGCTGGTGGAGGTGGCCAAGCGGATCGTATCGATGCTGGGGCCGGATGACATGGTGGCCCGGCTGGGCGGCGACGAGTTCGCGATCCTGCTGCAATGCCCGCTTGGCGTTTCCGAGGCACTGGAGTTTTCGCAGCGCATGCTGCTTACCCTGCAGGAATCGATGTGGGTGGCGGGGCGCGAACTGTTTCCTTCCGGCAGCCTGGGCATCGTGGCGTGGAATCCGCATTACCGCACCGGCGAGGAACTGCTGCGCGATGCCGACGCGGCCATGTACCGGGCCAAGGCGCAGGGGCAGGACCGCTGCGCGATCTTCGACGAGGACATGCGCGAGCAGGCGCTGCAGAGCCTGGACCTGGAAGCGGACCTGCGCCGGGCGATCAACAACGGCGACTTCATTCCGTATTACCAGCCGATCGTGCGCCTGTCCGACGGCGAGGTGATGGGGTATGAAGCGTTGCTGCGCTGGCACCACGACACGCGCGGTGTGCTGCTGCCGGGCGAGTTCCTGGCGCTGGGCGAGGAAAGCGGGCTCATCGAACAGGTGGACTGGCTGATCTACGAGCAGGTCATCTCCGGCCTGACACGCGGCGGATGCGGTTATGTGTCGGTGAATGTTTCGCCGCGGCATTTCCGTTCGGCCGATTTCACCCAGCGCCTGTTCGGGCTGCTGGATGATTCCGGTGCCGATCCACGGCGGCTGCGCCTGGAGATCACCGAGGTGGCGCTTCTGGATGGCGGGCCGCGCACGCTGCAGATCCTGCAGGCGCTGCGCGAGCGCGGCATCCTGGTGCAGCTGGACGATTTCGGTACCGGGTTCTCGGCGCTGTCCTACCTGCACCGGTTCCCGATCACCACGCTGAAGATCGACCAGAGCTTCATCGCGGGCCTGCACGGACCGGACGCTCGCAGTACCCGTGCGCTGGTGGAAGGCGTGCTGTCGCTGGCGCGCACGCTGGGCATCGGCACGATCGGCGAAGGCATCGAAAGCGAAGACCAGCGCCGCACGCTGCTGGAACTGGGCTGCGATTACGGCCAGGGCTTCCTGCTGGGCCGCCCGATGCCCGCCTGAAAATGGGGACGGAGGTGGTTATTTGCGCTTAACTGCCCCCGTCCCCCATTTTTGTGGTCACACCAGGCCGCTGCGCTTGTCGTCCATCCATTTCGAGGCCGTCGCGGGCTCGTAGTTGCGCATCCATTCCAGCATCTGGTCGATGTCCGCGCCGTACCAGAGATCGGCGCGTTGGCCCGGGTGCAGGAAACGTTCTTCCACCATGCGGTCGATCATGCCGATCAGCGGCGAATAAAACCCGTCCACGTCCAGAAACGCGCAGGGCTTGTTGCCGATGCCCAGCTGGCGCCAGGTGAGCATCTCGAATATTTCCTCCATGGTGCCGAAGCCGCCGGGCAGGGCGACGAAGGCATCGGAAAGATCGAACATGCGGGCCTTGCGCTCATGCATCGAACCGACGATCTCCAGCGAAGTCAGCCCGCGATGGGCGACTTCCCAGTCCGCCAGCTGCTGCGGAATCACGCCGGTGACCTCGCCGCCGGCGGCCAGCACGGCGTTGGCGACGGTACCCATCAGGCCGACGTTGCCGCCACCGTAGACCAGGCGCAGGCCATCACGCGCGATGCGATCGCCCAGGGCGAGGGCGCGCTCGGTATAGATCGGCTTGCTGCCGGGGTTGGAACCACAATAGACGCAGATCGATTTCATGGCTGCTCAAGAAATGGGGGGACGGAGGAGGTTAATTGCAAATAACCACCTCCGTCCCCCTTATCTTCAGGCGGCGGCGGACTGCTGGCGGCGGGGGCCTTCGCGCAGGGCGCGGCCGACCATCGTCACCAGCAGCGCCAGTTCGTCGCTGTCCATGTCGAAATGCGGGGTGAAACGCAGCGAATTCTCGCCGCCGTGGATGACGTTGATGCCGTGGCGGCGCAGCCATTCTTC
>JAFAFF010000152.1 GCA_023423605.1 Pseudomonadota bacterium | reverse complement strand
GGTCACCCCGGACCTGACCACCTTCGGCAAGATCATCGGCGGCGGCATGCCGGTGGGTGCCTATGGCGGCCGGCGCGAGCTGATGCAGCAGATATCCCCGGCCGGCCCGATCTACCAGGCGGGCACGCTGAGCGGCAACCCGGTGGCGATGGCGGCGGGCCTGGCGATGCTGGAGCTGGTATCACGACCCGGCTTCCACGCCGACCTGTCCGCGCGCACGGCACGGCTGTGTGCTGGCCTGGAAGCCGCCGCCGCCGATGCCGGCGTTGCCGTCACCACCACCCAGGCAGGGGCGATGTTCGGCCTGTTCTTCACCGACCAGAAAGTGGAGACCTACGCACAGGCCACGGCATGCGACATTCCCGCGTTCAACCGCTTCTTCCACGCGATGCTGGAACAGGGCGTGTTCCTGGCCCCGTCCGCCTATGAAGCCGGCTTCCTGTCCAGCGCCCACGACGATGCCGTGATCGACGCGACCCTCGCCGCCGCCCGCGTCGCCTTCCGCGCCTGACCCGAAAAAAGGGGGACGGAGGTGGTTAATTTGAATTAACCACCTCCGTCCCCTTTTTTTTGTCAGCCGAAGATGAGCTTGCCTTTCATCATCGCGAAGTGGCCGGGGAACGAGCAGAAGAACGTGTAGTCGACACCCTTGCGCAGGATGCTGGTCGAAAAGCGCACGCTGGTGCTCTGGCCGCCGCCGATCACCTTCGTATGCGCCAGCACGCGCGCATCATTGCTGGGCAGGTAGCTGCCGGCCAGGGTACCGCGCATGCCGGCCAGTGCTACCGGCTGGTAATCCGCGGTACGGGTCAGCACCCAGTTGTGGCCCATCGCCGTCGCGGCCAGCGTGCCGGTATGGCGCAGGGTCAGGCTGACTTCGCTGCAATCGCCGGCCACCGTGATCTCCTTGCTGCTGAAGGTCATCTGGTCGGTACTGTCGATGGTCACCGCACACACCCGCGCCATCGCCGACGGCGCCACCAGGACTGCCAGCAGTCCAACCGCCCATGCCCATCTGCTATCCATCATCCACTCCATGCTGCGCATGCATGCATTGTAGGAACCCACGCACCGGCATGGCTGCGACCGGCTGTCGCACCATGGCACGACAATGCGGCATGCTGGAGCCGTGACCCTACGCATCGATCTTCTGCTGCTGGACGTGGATGGCGTGCTGCTGGACTACCAGCGCGCGCTTCGCGTGCGTCACCTGGCCGACGCGCTGCAGGTTCCGGCCCAGCGCGTGGGACAGGTGCTGTTCGAAAGTGGGCTGGAATCCGACTATGACCGCGGCGCCGTGACCACCGATGACTACCTGCGACGGCTCGGCGCCGGGCTGCAGGCGGCGATGAAAGTGGACGAGACGCTATGGATCGCAGCACGGCTGGCGGCCTCCCGGCCGCGGATGGATGTAGTGCAACGACTGCTCGCGCTGCCCCCATCGCTGCCCTTGGCAGTGCTGACCAACAATGGCCCGTTGATGGCCCATGTGCTGCAGCACGCATTGCCACTGTTGCATTCACGGCTGCAGGGCCGCGTACTGTGCAGCGGCATGCTCGGTGGGCGCAAACCGGAGCCCAGCGTGTTCCTGCATGCGCTGCAGCGACTGCGGGCCGAGCCATCGCGCACGCTGTTCGTCGATGACCTTTTCGTCAATGTACGCGGCGCACGCCAGGCAGGGTTGCATGCGGAAACCGTGCGCGACGGGCGTTCGCTGGGCCGCGTGTTGAAACGGTACGGATTGGCGTAGAGCCGGGCTCTGCCCGGCTTCCGCCTCATCAACGCGCGGCGATGTACGCTGCAATCGCTGCGCGCAGGCGCTTGAGGCCTTCGGCCACTTCATCGTCAGTGATGTTGAGCGACGGCACGAAGCGCAGCACGTCCGGGCCGGCCTGCAGCGCCAGCAGGCCATGATCGGCAGCATGGTCGAGAATGGCACCGGCCTGGCCGGCATGCTCGGCCGACAACACCGCACCGAGCATCAGGCCTCGCCCGCGCACCGTGCCGAATACATTGAACTCAGCATTGATGCCCGCGAAGCCCTCACGCAGCGCCTGCGACTGCTGCGTCACGTTTGCCGCGATCGCGTCCGATGCCAGCTTGCGCAGCGCCACGCGCGCCACCGCCGCCGCCAGCGGATTGCCGCCGAAGGTCGTTCCATGCGCACCGAACTGCATGGTTTCGGCCACCTTCGGGCCAGCCAGCATCGCACCGATCGGGAATCCGCCACCCAGCGCCTTGGCCAGGGTCACCATGTCCGGCACCACGTCGTCCTGCCAGTGTGCGAACAGCGTGCCGGTGCGGCCCATGCCGGCCTGGATCTCATCCAGCACCAGCAGCGCGCCGTGGCGATCGCAGAGCTCGCGCACGCGCTTGAGGAATCCGGCCTTGGCCGGCGTCACGCCGCCCTCGCCCTGCACCGGCTCAAGCATCACGGCCGCCACATCGCCAGCGGCCATCGCCGCTTCCAGCTGCACCTCATCGTTGAAATCGACATAGCGGAAACCGGATGGCAGCGGCTCGTAGCCTTCCTGGTATTTCGGCTGCGCGGTGGCGGTCACTGCCGCCAGCGTGCGGCCATGGAAGCTGCCACGGAAGGTGACGATCACGCGCTGGTGCGGCGGACGTCCCTGCGAGGATGCCCACTTGCGCACCATCTTGATCGCCACTTCGTTGGCTTCGGCGCCGGAATTGCACAGGAACACGCGCTCGGCGAAACGGCTGGCCTTCACCAGTTCCTCGGCCAGGTGCAGCGGCGGCGCGCTGTAGAACACGTTGCTGGTATGCCAGAGCTTGCCGGCCTGTTCGACCAGTGCAGCGGTCAGGTCCGGGTCGTTGTGGCCCAGGCCGCACACCGCGATACCGGCGGCCAGGTCGATGAACTCGCGGCCCTGCGAATCCCATACCCGCGCGCCCTGGCCGCGTTCAAGCACCACCTGGCGAGGGCGGTAGACCGGCAGATAGTAGTGCGACAGGGAGATCAACGGATCGGTAGCGGCGTTCATGGCAGTGGATCGGGTTCAGGAACCCCATTCTCGCCCCCAAGCCCCTGGGGCACAATGCGCGGATGCGCCCGTTTTCCGCCCCCCAGCTGAATCCCGCCACCGTATCCGGCTGGCGCCGGACCTGGTTCGACATCATCTACCGCCATGACACCGGGCCGTCCCGCAACTTCGACCTGATCCTGGTGGTGGCGATCATCGCCAGCATCCTGGTGGTGATGATCGACAGCGTGCAGCACCTGCACGTGGCCTGGTCGGAGGGGCTGCATGTCATCG
>JAFAFF010000368.1 GCA_023423605.1 Pseudomonadota bacterium | reverse complement strand
GTAGAGCCGGGCTCTGCCCGGCTGGCCTACCGTCGTGCAGTGGGGCAGAGCCCCGCTCTACGTGGCTGGGGCATCGTCGTGCAGCGGGGCAGAGCCCCGCTCTACGGAGCCAGGGCGTTGCGCAGGTCCACCACGCGCCAGCGCAGGCCCTGCGGCTCGAGCACCACCTGCAGCGGTGCTTGGCCGGGGCCGCGATCGATATCCACCACGAAGCGGTCGAGGCGTTCGAACCGGTGCCGCGCGTCCTTCAGCGGCCGTGCCGCTTCGGTGGGGGCCCACGCGTCACCGCCCTGCAGCTCGTTGCGGCCACGCTTGTACAGCACATGGCCCTGCAGCAGCGCGCCGATGCCGAGGGGAGTGACCAGCGTATCCACCGCTGCACCCCCCAGCTGATTGCCCAGCCCATGCAGCAGTGCCCCGAAGGGGCTGCCGGCGATGTCCTCGCCCGCCTGCCGGACCATGTAGTCGCCTACCTGCGCCCGCAGGCTGCTGCGCACGCGCGGGAAATCCACGTAGCGGTCCAGTCGCGAGGTGTCGCGCTGTTCGATGGCCTGCGCCAGCCCATGCACGGTGAGGTAGGGACCACCGAACCACCAGGCCGAAATGGCCAGCAGCAACAGCAGCACGACGGCGACGTATTTCTTCATGGGCGGACGGCGATGAAGGCGGACATCCAGACTGCCGCATCCCCGGCGCGCGCGGGTGAAGGGGCGGTGACCGGGCGTATCGTGGAGGGTGCCGGCCGCGCCCCACGTTACCTCAGAATTCCAGGTCCAGCGCCGCGCACAGATAGTCCACGAAGGGGCCCAGCGCGAGCAGATCCCTGCCCAGCGTGGACAGCAGGCGTGGACCGGTCATGGTGGCGTCGTCGAGCGGCCGCCACAGGACCCAGTTGCGATGCTTGAGGTCGTCGATGAATTCGAAATCGGCCGGAAAGCCGCGCGGCGGCCGCACCAGTTTCTCGGCATCTTCCATGTCGAAACGCCGGCGCAGCGCCGGCGCGTGCGCGGCTGCCTTCCAGCTGCCGGGATTGTCCAGGATGAAGTGGCGGATGCGCCGCTGGGTGTCCGCGTCCGGGTGCCACACCCCGGCACCGACGAAGCTCTGCCCATCCGGCTGCAGGTGGATGTAGAACGACGGCGCCGGCACCTCGCGGCGGCGCTCATGGAACAGGCGCGCGCCCTGCCAGCTCTTGTACGGGGATTTGTCGTTGGAGAAGCGCGCGTCGCGGTGGATGCGGAACAGCGAGCCGCCGACGGTGCGCGTGTCGGCGCGGAACGCCGGGCTTACCGCGGCCAAGGCCGGCTGCAGGTCGCCGATCAGGCGCAGGAACGGCTGCCGCACATGGTCCTCGTACTGCTGGCGATGTTCGTTGAACCAGGCTTTTTCGTTGTGCAGCGCCAGCGCGCGCAGGAAGGACAGGCTGGCAGGGGTGAAATACGTGCTCACAGGCTTTCCTCGACATGCGTGCCCCACTCGCGCAGCGCCTGCAGCAGCGCGCCGCGGTGTGCGTCGTCGGATGGCTCGGCGGCGATGGCATCGATCTGCTGCCGGTACTGTTCCAGATTCAGTTCGCCCAGCCGCTCGTCGCCCTGCAGACGCCTGCGCCGATAAGCGTTCCAGCGCTCGCGCGCGGCCGCATCCAGGCTGCCGGGATGGTTGCGGGCGCGGTAGCGGAACAGCAGTTCCGGCAGGCGCGGGTCGTTGAAGCTGTCCTCCAGCGCGGCGAGATCCCGCGCCGCGGTGGTACGAACACGCGCCAGCAGCGGCCGGTCGCCCTGGCCAAGGAAGCCGTCGTACAGCGACGCGTCCACGTCGGAAGGGACGGCGTCACGCTGCCGGGCATACACCTGGCGGACCTTTTCGGCCAGCAGCGGAGCGCGCGGCCGCAACCGCTCCACCTTGGCCTGCACGGCGACCGCGTCCACGCCAAGGCGCGCGAGGTCATTGTCGCGAAGATGGTTCCATGCGACCAGCGCCGGCACCTTGTTCGCCTGGACTTCCTTGAGTGGCACGCGCGCCATGCCCTCGGGCAGTTCGCTGGCGCGCAGGTACAGGCGTTCGGCGATGACCTCGGCAGGCAGCTCCAGCAGGGTGTCGATGTCGCCATCCAGGTCGAACACGATGACCCGGTTGCTGATATGCGGGTGCACGGCCAGCGGCAGTACAGGCGCCGCGCACAGCCGTGTCGCCGGATAGCGCATGGACACGTGCAGCACCGGCTGCAGTGCGGTCACATCCAGCAGCCCGCCGACGAAACGTTTGTCACGCAGCCGCAGCGCGTAATCCCACAGCCGTGGCTGGGCATTGCGGAACAGCCGCGCCATGCCGATGGTGGCGCGCACGTCGGACAACGCTTCGTGCGCATCGCCCTCGCGAACGCCGTTTGCCTCGGCCAGGTGTTCAAGCTTGAACGAGGTGGCGCCATCCTCGCGTTGCGGCCAGGTGATGCCCTGCGGGCGCAGCGCATGCATCAGCCGCAGCATGTCCAGCAGGTCCCAGCGGGAGTTGCCGTTGCGCCACTCGCGTTCGTAGGGATCGAAGAAGTTGCGGAACAGGCCGTGGCGGACGAACTCATCATCAAAACGCAGGGTGTTGTAACCCAGCGCACAGGTGCCGGGACGGCCCATCAGCTCGTTGATGCGCGCGAATGCTTCGGCCTCGCTCACGCCTTCGGCCAGCGCCTGCTGCGGCGTGATGCCGGTGACAAGGGTGGCGTAAGGGGAGGGCAGCAGATCGTTGGCGGGCTGTACGAAGAAACTGGTGGGTGTTTCGATCTCGTTGAGGTCGGTGTCGGTGCGGATGGCGGCGAACTGCGCGATGCGGGTGCGGCGCGGATCCTGGCCGAAGGTTTCCAGGTCGTAGAACAGGAAGCTGTCGGCCATCAGTGCGCGCCCTCCAGCACCGGCAGCTTGGCATGTACCTCCGCTTCCAGTGCCTTCCAGTCCACCGCGTGCAGCGAATCCAGCCCGGCGGTGGCGTTGCGCAGGATGCGGCGCTGGATACCGGTGCGTTCCAGTGCGACGGCGTACGGCGTGTGCAGGAAAGTAACCATGGTGTAGTGTGGCACGAAGCGGGTGGGCCACCGCTGCTGCAGCGCCAGTTCCAGTTCACGCTGCAGCAGGAAGCCGGGATCGGCGACCTGGTCGCGCATCTCCACGTAGTT